>JBJLAY010000049.1:0-17530 GCA_045568475.1 Candidatus Poseidoniaceae archaeon
ATTGTCAGCCATGGTTTGCGGTCTGCAACTGCAGCCATCATCAATGCAAGATGACCTCCTGCAGAGTGACCCATTATCATCGAACGAACAATATCTATTCCTGGAAGCAAAGCTAGTTGGCCCCACGCACGCATGACATCGGACAAAGTATCCATCCAAACTCCTTCATCGTCAGGTGACCATCGTTTGAATTCGATATTCCAAGCTGCAATTCCTTGTTCTGCAAGGTCTTCAGCGATTGGAGCCATCAGTTCGAGTGTGTATTCTTCTTTCCAAAAACCACCATGAATAAGCATCACGCATGGAACTCCCTGTTCCTTCTGATAGGGAGATGGGGCATCGGGCATATACAAATCAGCAAATTGCCAATCTTCTGCACCCCATTGCATGCGGTCTACGGCCACTGAAATCAACTCAAGGAGTTACTCTACTTCTATCTCTTGGGAATAGTACAGTCTCACGAACGTTTCGTGAACCTGTAAGAACCATCAACAAGCGTGCGACTCCTAATCCCCACCCTGCGTGTGGAGGTGCACCGTAACGGAATCCATCGGTGTAGAAAGCGAAATCTGCAGGATCCAATCCTTTGTTACGAAGATTCTGTTCTAGAACATCGACATTGTGTTCTCTTTGGCCACCACTAGTCATTTCATCACGACCATAATTCAAATCAAAACCACGAGATAACTGCTCGCCTGTAGCACCAACATCACCAGGAATATGATGAATGTAGAATGGTTTCATCTCCATTGGCCAGCGAGGCAAAAAGTGGAAACCGGGATACTTTGCTGCAATAATGTCACAGTGAGATGAATCAATGTCATCTCCCCAAGAAATGTCTTCTCCTGCATCCTGAATCATCTTGATTGCATCACAGTATTCTATTCTTGGGAAAGGAAGGCTAGGAACATCAACTGTAATTGCCTCATCACCTTGGGTTTCTCTGTATTGATTGATGATTTCGATTTGGTCTTGGTCATGTTCTGCAACCTGGCTCCAAATATGATGAATCATTCTCTCTTGAACACACATTACATCATCATCATTCATCCAAGCGCCTTCAATATCGAAGGAGATGAATTCGTTTAGATGGCGGTAAGTGTCATGGTTTTCAGCCCTAAATGCAGGGCCTATTTCGAAAACTCTCTCCATTCCGCCTAAGATGGTCAATTGTTTGTACAATTGAGGACTTTGTGACAGGAATGCTGGTGTATCGAAGTACATCATTGGGAATAAATTGGTTCCGCCTTCTGATGCTGAGGCTATAATCTTTGGAGAGTTGATCTCCTTGAAACCTTCAGTAATTAGATGGTCCCTTCCATATTGAAGAACCTTTGACCTAAGAGTGAACATTGCATTGACATGTGCTCTTCGTAAATCCAAGAATCGGTTGTCTAGGCGAGTGTCTAAACCAATTGAAACAGTGTCTGTAACTCCTAGAGGCAATGGTGTTGCTGCCTGAGTTAGAACTGTGAACTTAGAAGCCACTACTTCGTAAGTAGGAGGAGGAGTTGGTTCTCCTTCCGCAACCTTAGGGGGTCTTTTCTGTGCAACTTCGCCAACAATCTGAACTGTTGATTCACGAGATAGCCCTTGAGCCATCTCTAACTCTTCGTCACTAATTCCCCCTTGCTTTAGGAAAATCTGAACACGTCCTGTTCCGTCACGAATATCCATAAAGCAAATTTTTCCCTTTCCACGGTTAGCTTCCATGTATCCACAGATAGTAACTTCAGAACCTACAAGAGATTCACCATCGGTTTGGATTTGGCCTAAAGTATGAGTTCGAAATGAGGTCGGATGCCAAACTGTGTCGCTCGCCATGAATAGGGGCGTGACACTTTCGGACAAGAAGTCATCGCTAGTCAAAACATAGAATTGATAGAGGATAATCTAGGCCCATCACCCATGGCAGATGACCTATTCACTTCTGAAAGTGTGGCATCTGGGCATCCAGACAAACTTTGCGATGCAATAAGCGACGCAATAGTAGATGCTTGTCTGTCAACCGATTCAAACGCAAGAGTTGCTGTAGAGACAAGCGTAAAAGGAGGAGTTGAGAGAGGAATTATTCTTCTTGCAGGAGAAGTTACTCTTTCTGGCGAACACCCTGACTACGAAAGTATTGCCAGAAAAACTGCAGCCGCTATAGGTTATGATTCACACTTGATTGGATTTGATTCTAGAACTGACGAACGCTGCGAAGTTATTGTCAAGATTACAGCTCAGGCTGCTAATATTAGCCAAGGTGTTAACAATTCTGAACAAGGTGCAGGCGACCAAGGTTTGATGTTCGGCTATGCATGTACAGAGACTGAGAATTATGAAGTCCTGGAAGGAAGATTCTTTCCTCTTGCTGCTGCGCTTTCTCAAAGGCTAACACGTAGAATGACTAACGCTAGAGTTGATGGTACACTCCCTTGGGCTCGACCTGATGCTAAGAGTCAAGTAACTATCCAGTATCATGAAGGAAGGCCATCTAAAGTACACACTGTTGTTATCGCAATTCAGCACGATGATGCCCTGAAAAGTAAATTTTCTAATGATGAAGTCGCTGAACGCGAATACATCACTGAAGAAATCAAGAAACATGTTGTTGAACATGCAATCCCTGAAGAATTACTAGCAGATGGTTATCGCCTAGTAGTCAATGGAACTGGACGTTTCGCAGACCCTGGCGGCCCATACGCAGATGCTGGTTTAACGGGTAGAAAAATCATTGTCGACACATATGGTGGAATGGGGCGTCACGGAGGAGGAGCATTCTCTGGAAAAGACCCTTCTAAAGTAGATCGTTCCGCTGCATATGCCGCCAGATGGGCTGCTAAACATATTGTCGCAGCAGGACTTGCATCAAAATGTGAAATCCAACTTGCTTATGTTATTGGAGTAGCAGAACCTGTTAGCGTTAGGGCTGAATCTTTTGGAACATCTTCACTAAGTGACGCTGAATTAACAAAGCGAGTCAGTTCTGTATTCGATTTCACTCCTAAATCGATTGCTAAAGAGTTGAATTTATTGCGCCCTATTTATTCACCTACAGCCGCAGGGGGCCATTTTGGTAGAACTCCTGGAATAGATGGCGAATTCCCTTGGGAAGTTATTAGCCAGGATAAATTGGATTCCCTTCAGAACTGATTCTAACCGGCCCTTAGGGCCGATTGGATGAAATGTCAGCATATGGTCGCAAACATCATGTCGCATCGTGTGAATGCTCTCATCTTGGTCTTGGTTATGGCCCTCGCACCGCTAGTTCCCCTAGCTAGTGCTCACTCCAGCATAGGCCTGTCTACCGATTCCAGTCATGTAATTTTGTCGCCGGGTGAAGCGACAAATCTTACACTGACAATTCACAATAACGGTTCCAGCATAGAAACTTACTCAGTGGCAGTTTCTGGTTTCGGTTCTGCATGGGAAATAATCCCTGCTGATACAAATGTTAGCAATGTAATACCAACTTATTCAGCAACTACTACAATCGCCATCAGACTGGCAACTAATGCAACTCCAAGTGACTCTGGAACTCTGACAATTACAGTTCACGAACCAGATGCAAACATATCCAGTGAGATAGAAGTTACACTTTCTGCTCAACCAATGTATTTACCAGCCATCGATGCAAACTCAGCAGGAGACAATGGATTAGTACAAATGGCTCCAGGAGATGAGATGAATCTATCAATTGCCATCACAAATAGTGGAAATGTTAACGACACTATACTCCTCTCTGCAGATCAATCCCCTGACATAGCAGGATTCTGGGCGAATTGGACAACCGGAGGTGGTTCGAATAACAGTAACAGCACAGGCGGTAACAGCACTGGCGGTAACAGCACTGGCGGTAACAGCACTGGTGGAAACAGCACTGGCGGTAACAGCACTGGCGGTAACAGCACTGGCGGTAACAGCACTGGTGGTAACAGCACTGGCGGTAACAGCACTGGCGGTAACAGCACTGGTGGAGAAGGAACCGATAGTCTCTCGGCACGCTCAGGTACAATACCTCAAGGCTGGCTAGTCAGATTCGTTGATGACTCAATGGATACGATGAGTCCGACCGAAATGAGATACGCCACACTTCAAGTAAACATTCCATCTAATCAAGAACCAGGATACATTGGATTCGATTTATTTGCAGCAAGTGTTTTTGGTAATTATTCAGTTAGCACTACCTTAGTAGTTAATGTGACAGCAATCCATGACTTATCATTCGCTCATATTCCTGGAGAAATTCTTCTCCCTGGAAACAACACGACCTCTACTGTAGAAATTACAAGCCTGTCTTCAGCAGACGGAGATTGGACATGGCAGGCCATGGTGGAAAGTGGAGATTGTAGTGTTCAATTATCA
Source organism: Candidatus Poseidoniaceae archaeon (assembly GCA_045568475.1). Classification (GTDB taxonomy): domain Archaea; phylum Thermoplasmatota; class Poseidoniia; order Poseidoniales; family Poseidoniaceae; genus MGIIa-K1. The sequence continues at coordinate 4,351 of JBJLAY010000049.1, forward strand.
GAATATCAATCCACCATTGCTAAAGGTTCAGTGAATGATCTTGAAATGGTAATCACCGCTGGAATTAATACCCATGTAAATGATGTTTGTAAAATTAAAATTGATGCTACATTAGACACAGATATTACAGTCACCGAGGAGTATGATTACGACGTATATGTCGGCCAAAGTTGGGGACTTTCGATGGTACTACCTACCTCGATTAAATTAGATGTTGACGAGGCTGAGACATTCAATGTAGCCATTACTAATCTCGGAACTGAAGAGGATACAATATCCCTAATTGGAATTGATACTGAAGGCGTTACTTTCACCAACCCTGAGCCAATCACACTAGCAAGAGGCGCATCACAGTATGTGGTAATGGAAGTGATGATCGATTCATCAATGGTAGGCAATATTACACTTGATTTCACTATATCATCCACAAATAGCGGTGTTGGAAGCGTCAATTCTAGTGGTGTGTTCGAAGTTAAAGAATATGCTGAAATGGAAATAAGTGGGCCTGCAGACAACAGAATTGTAATCGTCCCAGGACAAAACTCTTCGATTCAGTTTGAATTATCTAATGACGGTACTAGAGACCTTGAACTTACAGCATCAATAGTTGGATTGCCTAATGGAATCTCAGTAGTCAATGGACTGGAGGCAGTTAGTTTGGAAGCTAATGATTCAGTAATTGTTGAACTAGAATTACTATCTGCATCGGGACTACAACCGTCTAGTGATTCGTTCACAATAACATTTGACGGTGGCTGGGTTTCAGCAGACTTAACCCTTGAACTTCAAATTACAGATAGGCACGAAGTAGTGATAGATTCGAGTGAAGACAGAATCATTGCATCTCCACTAGGAAATTCTAATCTCACAATTCAAGTCACAAACCTTGGCACATCTACAGAAACTTTTGTCGCCAATATCAATAACTCACAAGTTAGCGACTGGTTCACAATAAGCGTTGATACTCTCTCGCTAACATTGGATGCAGGACAGTCTGGGACGATTACCATATCTGCTAGAGAAGTTGCTGCAGGAGCACCCAGTGACGGGAACGAGTTACAGATCACTGTAACAAGTACTGCTGATTCAATGGTTTACGAAACGCTTTCTATTGATGTCATTCCACAAATAGCGGATGGTATGATTACGATTATGAGTGATGATGATAGAGCCGAACCAGGAGAGACTATCCACGGGAATGTAATCATTACAAACATGGGGACTGCAACTGATTCTATGCAAATAGACACCTTGGAATTGGATTGTAATTTAGACAGTGCAACCGTTGAATTAGCACCTAGTATGTCATCTGCCCCGATTCCATGGTCATGTACAATTGAAGATAATACCAATGCTGGACAATATGCCCTAACATTCAGGCTAACATCTGCGGCCCGATCAGAAATGATGGTTACCGCATCCGAATCTTACCAGGTAGAATCTATTTGGAATAATGAAGTCATTACATTTACCCTCGACAGTAACACACTTACATTCGACAAGAGTGTCGAACAACAGACAATCTCTCTAACCATATGTAATCAAGCAAATACATATGTTGAAGGAACTTTGGAACTCATCGGGAAAAACGAACCTCAAATGGACGGAGTATTCTACCGTGCAGGAGAAACTGGCATCAATTCGACATACAGTTTGGCAAGCAATGGATGCCAAGATTTCAGACTGATGCTTACACCGCTGAACCTAGATGGGTTCGATGCAATATTGGTGATCAATTCCGTAAGCCAAGTAGAAGGCCAGACAGTAAGAGATGAGTCTCAGGAAATTACTGCAAATGTTGCTGGACCACACCTGGCACCAGATGGGTTGAACTTAGGAATATTAGAGTTGGACAACAAGAATTCTCTGATACTACTGGCTTCTGGCTGGGCTATTGCGTTACTCCTAGTAACATACATTCGATACTTCAGAAAACCAACACAAATTGAAGAAGATGATGAAGAGGAAGAAGTACCGTTAGGTCCGAATGAAGTAAGGATTGATGAATACAATAAGGTGACATGTTGCTCGTGTGAAGCTCGCTTAGGAGTACCAGAAGGTAGTGAACCACCATTCAGATTCACTTGCCCTAAATGTGAAACTAGAATTAGAGTTGTAGAGTGATTACTTTTTTTGAGCAAAAAGCAGGAATGCTGTATGGCCAAATGGGCCATTCACTGGCCTCATTCCGCCCTTTGAAGTAACTCCCCATTGACGTTCCATTAATTCGCCAGCCCACTCAACTGTTAACCCGGCTTCTTCACAAGACCTCCAACATTTCTCCAACTGAGAAGTAGTAGGTGCATAACAAGCGAGACGACCTCCAAATACAAGTTTAGGAGCACACGCAATAATTGCAGGTGAGTGTACCGGCATATCAAGAATTACCGCATCGAATTCCATATCTGGTACAACATCTTCTAACATTCCCTCAAGGTGTGTATGTTGCGGAAATTCTGCAAAGCATTCTCGAGCCCTTGTTAGGTTTAGCAATCCAACATCTGCATGTTCAGATCTTGGTTCTGCAGTTACAAGATGGCCCGAGTTGCCCAAAACCTTAGCTAAGTGTAAAGAAAGTCCTCCAGAGCCTAGCCCGGCTTCTAGAACTGTATCGCTAGAACCAATTCCCAATCTACTGATGAAAACGCCTGCATCTTTAGAAGAAATGGTTTGTGCTCGTCTTGCCATGCCTGAGATTAATTCCGGTAATCTAGGGGGCATTCGAGTTAGGTATTTCTGTCCAACAAGAACTTCATCTCCAAAATCAACATCAGTTAGCAGTAATGCAGTATTTAGGACCCCCAGGCCTTTATGTTTAGCCATTTCATCAACGATTTCTAAAATGTGCACTCGGCCCTCTTTTTCCATCAGTACAGCATACTCTGCCATGTATGTCCGAGGAGGAATGAACCAAGAACAATTCGCTCGAAATATGAAAAACCCCCCCATAGGGGGGAACAGACTGTTACGGAGCATGACTAAATACCATGTATGTTGACGGGAAGTCATGAAGACTATACGTACAACTGCTTTTTCTATTGTGGCCTTGATGCTCTTGAGTATTCTGGCTTCATTCGGAGGACTTATTGCACAAAACGAAAATGTAGTTTCTGAATTGCCTGATGAACCTGTTGAAATGGAAGCAACAAGCCCAGGATACCCAGTATTTGCTGAATACATGGGTGCCCATTGGTGCGGTCCATGCCACCAAGCGTCTGCCAATCTCGATACTCTCTACGGAACCAACGGCGGTGGAGGCACCACATCAGAAGATTTCACCTACATTTCGTTCTGGGAATCTCCATCGACAGGAAACCCAAACCTGTCACCGATTAACAGGCGAGCCCATATCCAGAGTGCCCCCGGATACGGCAACACTATCCCTACGGTTGTCTGGGGAGATGCAGACCAAGGCACGTACTTCTCAAACGGTTATTCAGCGGACGCACGCTACCAGAGTGGTGGAAACACCAAGACAGGTACTGACTATTCCCTAACAGTGTATCAATCCGAGAATGGAGCCAACATGGAAATTGATATCGAAGCCACATACACCGGATCGGGCTCCAAAACGGTCTACATATATGCAGCGGTAACGGAGGAAACATCTCCGGAAGCCTACAGTGGTTCACCCAACCCAAATCCACACCACGTGTGGAAGAAGTGGTTGCTAAATAGCAATAATAACGGATTTGAATCTGTGACCCTGTCCGCTGGAAATTCTGTCACAAAGTCTTGGACAGTACCGATTTCAACAGTTCGTGCTGGAGGCGGCGTATCTGCTGCTAACAACTTCTTGACAGTTGCAGCACTTCTTGACGGAGACCACACTGCACACAGAAACCTTGTTTCAGCTGCTGATTCAAACATGGCTCCAGCAATCGATGTAGGTGTCAAGACATTCACTGTAACAAACCCATCAGCAAGCCATGGTGGATACGTCAACGGGGATGTAATGAATCTCCAAGCTACAGTCGTCAACAACGGAGTAGACGCATACGTTGACGGAGGAGACGTTCGCTTCTTCTACAAGGCAAACAGTGCTAAGGTATATGTCGGCTCAACCCAAAGTCTGAGCAACTTTGCATCTAATGGTGCTACACAGACTTTCTCTGGACAGATCGATACAACCAACCTACCTTCATCTGCATATCAAACCCAATTTGGAGTCGAAATCAGCAATCTTGTTTCTGACAAATCCTCTTCTAACAACCTAGGAATAGAAACCATACCTCATGACCTGGTACCTATCGCACGTAAGGCGCAAGTAATCGGAGATAATGAAATTGAGAGGGGAGATAATTTCCTTGTCGAAGCAAAGACAACATTCAATGATGCCGTTGACATCAACACCTCATTCTTCACATTCGACTTACAGGTATCACCTGCAGGAATGGAACAATGGATAAGTGGAGATTTGATTGTTGGTGGAGAAACAGTATTCCAAGAGGGTACAAATAACGAACACCGCCAATATCTAGTCAAACCAGGAATGGATATGGGAGCCGGTTTCTACGACATACGTGCTCGCTCTATCGACTCGAGAATGCAAACAAGTGATTGGCAAATAACCGATAATGCATTTGAGTTGAAGAATGCTTTACCTATAATTACATCAGAACCTATTCCTACAGTAAAGGTTCAGACCTCTACCAAGGTATCAATTGTTAACAATGTAAATGATGCTGAAACCGATCTAGACCAATTGATAATTACAAGTAACAGCCCTAACTTCGTTGCATGGCACCCTGCTACAGAAGAAATTGAAGTGTACTTTGAAAATATCAGGTTTGTTAATGGACAAGCTACAGCATCTGGAATTGAAATCGCAGTTAATGACGGCATCGATACTGGAATTGGAACCCTCCTGTTCAACGTTATTGAAAACGGACAACCTCGCTGGGCTGGTGTAGAAAAGCAATATGTTGACGAAGACGCAGCATCTTCGCTTTACTTACTCCCTTACCTGTCTGACACAGATGAAGATGGAAATATTGTTTCATCCGAAGATTTGGTACTAGCTATTATCGACAATACTAATCCAGAACTACTGGATATTGAATTGAACGAATTCGCACTAAATTACGAAACAAGCAATCCAGACATTAATGGCGAAACTACAATCACAATCCGTGCTAGTGATGGTGAGCAGGTTGCAGACCAAATGATTACCATTGCAATCAACCCAATCAATGATGCACCTAGACTTGACCTCTCTGAGCTTGTGGGCCTAAGGTTGAAAGCAGGAGATCAGAAGGTAATCTACCTGAATGAAATCCTTACAGATATAGATGGAGATGTTGCCGAAGTAATTGTTACTGCTAGCAATCCAGTACCTGGTGCTGCTAGAGTAAATTTCCTAGACAACACATTGACACTCCTTTGGGAAGATGAAGGGGTACAAACTGTCACAATCAAAGTTGAAGATAGATATGATTCTGATACGTATGTTCTAGCTGTTGATGTATACGACAGTATGCCAATGACAGTAGGAGAAAATAATGATTATGATCTAAGAGTTCGTGTATCTAATGTCTACATTGATGAAGTTCCAGAAGTGAACATGTTCCTAAACAAAGATGACGTGACTATCACGTCGCTTACCACTACATGGCAACAATGTAATTCCCTAACAGGACTTTGTTACCTAAACGTCATACTAGAGCATGACATAACTGCAAAGAACACAGGATGGACATTTGACCCAATGGATGGACAAATTAATGAAAATGGTATGCAAATGAAAGACTATGTCGCTCTAACGAAGGTCGTTGCAATTGCATCCAACGGCGATAAGTTTGAATTCAAGGATTCAGACCTAAAGTGGACAGCAGAAGAAACTGCCCCTGGCCCAGAATCTATGACTGAAGATGAAGTCAAGGAACTGGTTTCCGAAATCGAAGACATGATCTCTGAAAAGAAATCTGAGTTGGAAGGTATGGAAAAGGGAACTGCAGAGTTTGATGAAACCACTCTAGAATTAGAGGCTCTTGAAACTGACCTGGAAGAAGCTTGTGAATACACTACTTGTATCGAACAGAATGCAGGTGATAGTGAGCCGTCATCTTCAGGACTTGATCTGACCGTCATCCTAGTGGTAATTGGAGTTGTAATAGCTGGATTACTCGCAGGACTAATGTTCATGCGAGGAGGAAATAGAGAAATTGGAGATGTCACCGTAAACTGGGCTAACGAACTTCCTGCTAACGATGCAGTTGCGAACTCAATGTATGGTGGAGCACAAGAAATTTTCCAGCAGCCAGTTGCAACACCTGCCCCAGTTGCAACGCCTGCTCCAGTAGCAGCGCCTGCTCCAGTAGCAACGCCTGCTCCAGTAGCAACCCAAGTTCCAGCAGGAGCACTTCCGCTACCACCTGGAGGACTTCCAGCTGGATGGACGATGGAGCAGTGGGCGTATTACGGCCACCAATACCAGCAGTGATTAATGAGGATTTATCGTTTGGAAGACCTATGGTTTCTGCCAAACGGCTAAAACGGACCGTGTGGAGGGTAATTTGTGACCGAAGAGGATGTTAATGAAAATCCGACCTCGAAAGAGGGCGATTCACCTACTGAAAAGGAGGAAGAGATGGTCACAATATGGAGCCCAGAGGCTGCAGACAATATCGAGATTAATTCTACACCTATTGACGAATGGGTTCGTGGAATCGATTTCACAACAACAGATCAAGTCCCTATTCCTGAAAGACTAGTTGACCAAGTAATCGGTCAAGATGCTGGTTCTATCGTAATCCGTAAAGCAGCCGAACAGAGGCGTCACATGATGATGATTGGTGACCCAGGTACTGGAAAGTCGATGCTTGCACGCTCAATGACTGAACTTCTACCACAAGACAAGTTAGAAGACATTCTCTGCTACCCAAATGAAGATGATGAGAATGAGCCACGAGTCCGCACAGTACCTGCGGGTAGGGGTGACCGCATTGTCAAGAGTCAAAAAGAAGTGATCAAGATTCAAAGAGAGAAGAGTCAGAAAATGTTGATGATTGGATTTGTTGCGATTGCGTTTTTACTAGCAGTAGTGGCAATTCAAAGCGGAGATCTTCTGACATTACTTTTCGGAATGCTATTGCTAATGTTTGGTTACATGTTCCTTCGCTCACGCATGGGCGGTGCAGATGAGGGCCGAATCCCTAAGGTTCTGGTCAAGCATGGAGGTCAAGACCCCCCTCCGTTCGTAGACGCTACTGCAACCCTATCTGGTAGTTTGCTAGGAGATGTTAGGCACGACCCATTCCAAAGCGGAGGAATGGAAACACCAGCTCATGACAGAGTAGAGCCAGGTGCAATCCACAGAGCACATGGTGGAGTTCTTTACATCGACGAAATCAACCTGTTAAGATTGGAAGAGCAACAGGCATTGTTGACTGCAATGCAAGAAAGGGCATTCCCTATTTCGGGAAGATCTGAACGCTCAAGTGGAGCACTAACTAAGACTGAAGCAGTACCTTGTGATTTTATCTTGATAGCAGCAGGCAATCTAGATGCAATTCAGGGAATGCACCCTGCTTTGAGGAGTCGTATTCGCGGATATGGATACGAAGTCTATGTCAATTCACACATGCCAGACACCACGGCTAACCGAAGGCGCTTGATACGATTCATCGCTCAAGAAGTTCGCAGAGATTTAGGGACATCAAGAGAAATTCCTCACTTCGATAGAACTGGGGTTTCTGTAATTCTAAGAGAAGCTCAAAGACGTGCAGGACGAAGAGGTAAACTCTCTCTTCGTCTTCGTGAACTTGGTGGATTAGTCCGAATAGCAGGGGATTTAGCCTGTGAAGAAGGAGCAGATTTTACCACATCTAGACATGTACTGGCAGCCCGAAACATCGCTAAACCACTTGAACAGCAAGTTGCTGACAGGATGATTGAGCGAAGACAAGAATACTCATTGGTCGTAAACTCAGGTAACAGAATTGGTAGAGTAAATGGCCTAGCAGTTCTAGGTGCGGACTCTGGACTTTCTGATTTCAGTGGAATTATGCTACCGGTGGAAGCGCTAGTCACACCTTCACTTTCCAGCGGAGGGAGAGTATACGCTACCGGTGGTCTTTCTGACCTTGCTAAAGAAAGTGTAACCAATGTAAGTGCTGTCATCAAGAAGTTGACGGGAAAGGATGTTTCTGACTATGACATTCATATTCAATTCGTAGATACACATGGTGTCGATGGGGATTCGGCATCTATTACAATTGCAACAGCCATTATTTCTGCATTAGAAAACATACCTATCAGACAAGATCTAGCAATGACTGGAAGCCTTTCTGTGCGCGGGGAAGTTCTACCAATTGGAGGCGTTACTGCCAAGATTGAATCCGCTGCTAAATCTGGAATTAAGACTGTGATTATACCACGTGCTAACGCACAGGATGTATTGTTAGACCAACAATACGAGCACATTGAAGTAATTGCAGTTGATACACTTGACGAAGTAATGGAACACGCATTGCTGAAGGGTGACAAGAAGACAAGTCTAGTTGACCGTTTGTCTGCAGTCATTGACAGGTTAACACCAGAAGTTTCACCTAATAGTCAACTATCCTAAAAGGAAGGTTCGCTATGACTGAAGAAAATAAATCAGGCTCTGCTTTGCCTATTCTTTTTCTTGTAGTCATGATAGACATGATTGGATTTGGAATTGTAATTCCTTTCCTGACATACTTTATCGAGGATTTAGCCACTCTTGAAGGAGTTACTGAATTCGGCCTATGGGTTGGCCTAATGATGGTGAGCTACTCCGCTGCTCAATTCTTGTTTTCACCATTATGGGGCTCACTATCTGATAGAATGGGTAGGAAACCAATTATTCTAATCGGATTAGTTGGAAATACTGTGTTCTTCGCATTATTTGGAATTTCAACAAGTCTACTAATGGCATTATTTGCTAGATTCTGTGCGGGAGCATTTAACGCTAATATTGCAGTAGCAAAGGCGTACATAGGAGACGTATCAGACCATACTAATTTGGCAAAAAGGATGGGACTAATTGGCGCATCATTCGGAGTTGGCTTCACAATCGGGCCGTTTTTAGGAGGAGAATTTTCTAATCCTGCAGATAAATGGTCTATATTTAGTGAAACGATTTTCGAAACACATCCGTATCTTTTACCATGCCTGATTGCTTCGCTTCTCTCAACAATATCGTTTTTCTTTGCAGTATACAAATTACCTGAAAGCCACAAGCCTTCTAACGATCTTAAAGTTTCACTTAACCCTATTTCAAATTTATACAACATGGGAAAGGACATGAAGAAAGCAATCAAAATGCCACAGATTGGTAGATTAATTATGATAACAACTATGTTTTCATTCGGGTTTACAATAATGCATGCAGTATTCGTATTATTCACAGAATATGACCTAGGTTTTTCCGAAGCACAGAATGGTAGGGTTTTTGCGATAATTGGGATAAATGGACTTATTATTCAAGGTGGACTAATAGGGAGTCTGACCAAAAAGTATGGTTCACTAAACCTAATGAAATTTGGAACATTTACTTGTGGACTAGGATTAGTATTAATCCCGTATGTATCCCACCAATACATTTGGATAACAATGGGAATAGTAGTCATGTTGATATCCACTGGGAACGCACTATTCCAACCCTCATTTTCTGCAATTCTAGCACAGCGCACCATCGATGAAGGCCAGGAGATGGGGATGGTCATGGGCGCCCAAGAATCTGCATCTGCTTTTGCTAGGATTCTTGGCCCGCTCACAGGAGGATTAGTTTGGGACTTTACCGTAATGAAGACTGGAGTTCTCTCAATTGCAACCGCATTTCACCTATGCGGAATTATGATGGCTATCGCATTGATTTTGCAATTCAGAATGAAACAAATACCTACTGAAATTGGTGTATAACTCCAAGTATACGATACATTTGTCGTAGACTATGGGAGAACAATCCAGCATAGTTAGCGATTCAGCATTCCATCGACGAATATCTACATTTTCTCATTCAGCAATACTACTCACAGTATTCTGTTTGGCCATGATTCATCTTGAAAGTGTCCTAAAACCATTTTTTATTGCTCTTGGAATATATTTCGTCCTGAAACCTGGTGCTGATAAATTATCGGAGAACAATTTCCCCGTATTCCTATCATACCTCACAATGTTACTTCTGTTTATTCTGATAATAACCTCGGCTGCATTCATGGCATGGTCTCAAGTTCAAGGATTGGTTGAAGATGAAGAGCGTCAAGACGAATATAATCAAAAATTGGAAAATAAATGGAAGAAAATGAAAAATGCCCCGATCATTGGACCTGCCATTAAGGAGTCTGTAAATGGCGATAATGGGACACTCGGAAACGATTTGCAGAACCTCGGAGTTGGTTCAGGAGGGGGCGCCACTGATTTGATAACCTCTGTTGTAAGTGAAGTTGGAGCGGTAATAACTACCGGTATCACAGTTCTCTTCTTCCTGATATTCATCATCTTCGAGGCTCACTTACTTCCTGGGCGAATAGAAAGAGCATGGCCCGGAAGTTCTTCTGAAAAGGTAGAGATTATACAAAGTCAAATTGAAGAGGGAATAAACACCTACATCATTGTGAAGACTGGTTGTGGGATTGGTAGTGCGGTTATTGCTGCCATGATTATGTTCATGTTTGGAATCGACCTTTGGTTCGTATGGGCTGTAATGACATTTATTCTCAATTACGTCCCTTACATTGGTTCACTTATTGCCACAATACCTCCATTGATTCTTGGAATAATTCTAATTCCAAATATTGGAATGTTCTTACTGATGACAATTCTTCTACTCGTAAACCAACAAGTTTGGGGAAATTACATCGAAACAAAATGGGCGGGTCGAGCACTCGATCTTTCACCTGTAGTACTGCTTCTAATCACGGCATTCTCATTCTGGCTATGGGGAATAGTTGGAATGATTCTTGCTGTACCTCTATTCGTTATCGTAAAGATTGTTCTAGAAAATATCGAGGAAACTCGACCTATCGCAATCATGTTGTCTGAAAGGGCGCCAACGCTTGAAGAAGCATGGCAAGATGCATTGAAAGATGGAAACCTATCTACTGGTGAATTCCACAAATTGTCTGAATTACAGAAAACTTTGGGAGTCAGCGATGAAGAAGTTGTGCGTATATCTGGCAGGTCTGCCGCTCAAACTATCCTACGTAGGGGCAGAGCTAGAGTCGATGAAATTGATTTCATCAAGAGTGCATTAGCAGGTAGAGATCGATTCTCAGACTCATTCAAGAATCTAAAACCGGGCAGAGTCCCCAAATACATCAAGAATCATCTGATTGAATTCATTGCAACTCTTGAATCAGAGAATGAAGAGGAATAATCAGAGTGTTTGCCTCAGAAGCTTCTCCAGCTCAGTATTAATCATCAGAATTAATGTTCCGAATTCGGGTGGAATGTTTGGGTCTTCATACAATTCTTCTAACTTAGCTTGAGTAATTGCAATTCTTATGTCCATTTCTTTAGCCTTGTTCAGAAGCCATTGCTCGCAGGCATCCTTAGCACCTTTGCGGATATTTCGCGGTACTTTCGGGTCATCAATTTGATTGATGACTGATGCTATTTGACTAATCGTGGTTTCGATGTCGGACATGATATACACCTGCACAAAGACTCGTGCTAATGCTGCTCAAGAGTGGCGGCTTTAAGGTGATTGCCGCCACCCGTTGGGCATGGATTCCTCAGAAATCATATCTTGGACTCGCCTAATTGTGCTAATTGGTGCTCTAGGAATTGCTGGTTGGCTGGATCACAAAGACAGGAGAGTTCCGAATGATTTCTGGATTGTTTGGGCTAAACCAGCCATTTTCTTATGGACACTAGATTTGTTAGTGGCAGAGGCAGAGTGGTATGTATTTGCCACCGCCGCTGGAATGGTTGCCTACGCTTCAATCTCCGTGATAGGTAGACCTACAATAAAAGACGTACTTTCTGGAAACAGACTGGACATTGCAGTTAGTCTATGGTACATTGTTGGAATTATTGGAGTTGTGAAAGGACTAATTGAGCACACTGATGAAAGTATACTATCTGTGATACTAGGTGATGCATCTGTTGAAGCAACACTTTGGTGGTCAACATTTGCAGTATTCATACCACTACTCTTGGTTGAGATGGCATGGAGAATGCGCCTTATCCACGGTGGAGCAGACTGTAAAGGTCTAATGTGGGTGGCGATACTGGTGCCAACTTGGTCAAGCATACCGATTCTATTCCCTGAAACAATGGAAAATTCAGTGATCGCAATGCCTCCGGCAATTGCATTGCTAGTCTGGGGCGGATTTGCATTCCTAATTCTACCATTGATTATGATCTTCAAGAATCTCAAGAATGGCCAAACATCACTGAAATTAATTTGGCATGCAGAAAGAATGAATGTAGAGGATGTAATTTCAAACCATGTATGGCTACTTACTACAATTGCAGAAATGCCCAGTGGTGAAAAGAAAATAATCCACCGTACTCGAGCTCCAAGAAAAACTCCAACTGTTGAAAAATTGACTTTGGATATTGAAATTCTAAAAGAAAACGGTGTAGAAGAAGTATGGGTTACCAAAAAGTACCCATTGTTAGTATTTTTATGGCCAGCAATATTGCCAATGTTCCTGTTAGGAGGACCAATGGCATTCATCATGCCATTATTGGGGCTGTGATCAGTTACCCTTGCGCTCGATGTTCTTAGGACGTAGTCCCTTGTATCCGCACTTTCGGCATGCGGCTGCACGAACAGCGTTACGTGCATTACACTTCATGCAAATCTTGCGGTGAAGTAACCGTGCTTCTGCCTCAGGGAATCGAGCCATGTTTTCGCCGACCCCCTCCCTGTATTTAACCCAAACCCGTGTCAAAACACCCACTGTTTGAAGGTCAGCATCCTAGTGGAGGTTAATGTGCGCATAGTAAGACTGCCCGGCATACATCATGATGCCAATGCTACAATCTTCGCAGGAAGTGAATCCTCACTCCTAATTGATACGGGCACTACTTGGTACCAAATGCTGCAAATTGAGAGGATTTCAGGCCACATGGAGAACTCGAAACCTCTCGAACGGATTCTTCTAACGAGTCGAAGGTACCCTTTCGCTGGCGCTGCAAGGCACATTTCTGAAACACATGGTAATATCCCAATTCATATCCATCCTGATGCTATCTCTGTATT
>JBJLAY010000050.1:0-17333 GCA_045568475.1 Candidatus Poseidoniaceae archaeon
GTTCCGTGTATTTTTTCATGTAGAGCAGATGCTATTGTTAATTCATCAATATTAGAATCGAATGACATTGCTGCAGCCAACAAAACTACAGGATCTGGAGCGTTAATTACAGCGATATTTACCGCTTCACCAGACTCTCTTGCTTCTTTAGTCATGGAATGAAGATGTCTAGGAACAAGCCTGACAACTAAGTGATTTTCATCACGTAGCAGTTGGCGATGGAATGACATATTTCTTATCCCCCCATACTCGGCAATAATAACGCTCGAAGACATATATCTTCCACGATCTTCTCGCCAGTGATGAGGAATAGGTAGTTTTGTCAAATCTGGTGAATCTTGTGGACATTCTAGTACTGGACCATCTTCAACAATCTTTGGCTCTCCGGGGTTGTTCATAGCCCATCCCAGGAGGTCGATGAACTCTTCCGGCTCTATCGATAATGCTGCACAAAGTCTTGGGCGTGTTAGCAAATTTACTGCAACTTTGTGTCCTGGAGCCTCAACAAGGTTTTCGAACACTAGCAACTCATGCCCGACTGATTTAGATTTATCAAAAATCCCATGCAGTACACTGGTTGACTCTGATATTACACTAGCCGCACCTAACAAATCTCGGAATGCCATGTACCCTTGGTAGAGGGGAATAACCATGAACATTCGCCCTGTTGATATGGCTATCCGTGTATCATTTACCTTACCTGATTTAATCGGCATCATGAAATAGGGGGGGTAGGTCGGCAAGTTGCTTCACTGGAGAGTATTGACATGGGTCGTGGATTGTTCGCAGGAACCAAGATGGCAAAAGACCGCCAAAAGTTCAGATGGTCTGATCGTAGATACAAGAAGCGTATGCTAAAGTCTAGAGCAAAGCATGACCCTCTTGCAGGTTCCACTCAGGCAAAGGGTATCGTTATCGAAAAAGTCGGTATCGAAGCAAAGCAGCCTAACTCTGGAATTCGTAAAGCTGTCAAGATTTCACTAATCAAGAATGGTAACAAACTCACAGCCTTCGCACCAGGTGATGGTGCTATCAACTTCATCGATGAACACGACGAAGTTATGGTTGAAGGTATTGGTGGACGCATGGGTCGTTCATACGGAGATATTCCTGGTGTCCGTTACAAGGTCATACAAGTCAACGGAGTATCACTAGATGAGATGGTTCGTGGACGCAAGGAGAAGCCAGTACGATAATTCGGAGTGATTTAGATGAGTGAAGAAATCGAAACACAAGAAGAAGAGTCAACACCTGAAGAGGTCAAACCAATTGCAGGTATTGGCACATTAGTATTCGGAAAGTATGATGCTGCAGAGGTTGTATGCAATGACCCTGGATTAGCACCTTACATCAACCTATCAACAGTAGGAGTACCACACACTGGTGGCCGTCATGCTAACGCATGGTTCGGAAAAGCACGCCTATCTGTTGTCGAGAGATTCACTAACAAATTAATGCGTACAGGTAAGTACACTGGTAAGAAGCAAGGTGCTCTAAAAGCATTCGAAACTGCTTTGGATTCGATGGCTGAAAGAAGTGGAAATAATCCACTTCAGGCCTTTGTCGACGCTATTTGTCATGCAGCACCTATGGAAGAGATCACTCGAATTAAGTTCGGTGCCGTATCTCAGCCTAAGGCAGTAGACAGTTCACCTTCTCGTAGATTGGATGTTGCTTTGGCCAACCTAGCAAAAGGAGCACAGCAAGGAACTTCCAAGTCTAAGCGTACACTGACTCAGTGTATTATCAACGAGCTAACAAAGGCTAGCAATGGCGATGTCACTTCTTTCGCAGTATCAAAGAAAGAAGAAGTTCAGCGCATTGCTTCCAGTGCCCGCTGATATCTAGTGTTGAAACTAGGTGTTGCTAGTAACACCGAACCCCAATGGTCAATAGGGTTAGTCGTTGCGACCCGGTAATGGAAGAGTATGTTCCTTCAACCAGAATTAATTGGCTCAACACATTATTCCTATTGGTAACACCATTACTTGCTATCGCAGGCACCATATTTCATTGGAACTATTTCGGCGCCCCTGGTTGGACTGAAGCAATCGTATTCGTTGGCTTTTACTTTGCTTGTGGTTTATCCATCACAGTAGGCTACCACCGTTTGTTTTCTCATCGCTCACACGATGCATCGTGGCCACTAGTTCTATTCTATGCAGTGTTTGGAGCTGGATCTTTTCAAAATTCAATTATCGAATGGTGTTCAGACCACAGAAATCATCACAAAGCAACTGACACAGAAAAAGACCCATATTCTGCAACCAGAGGTTTTTGGTACTCACATATGGGCTGGGTGATGATTGAAGAAGAGGCATTCACAAATGATTTTGCGAATGTAAAAGATCTACAGGCAAGTAAAATCATCAGATGGCAACACAGAAACATATTCCTCATTGGAGCAATATCTGGGATTATTTTGCCAGCAGTAATTGGATATCTAATCGGAGGAATATCGACAGCCATTGGTTGCTTGGTTTGGGCAGGATTAGTTCGTACTGTATTTGTACACCATGGAACATTCCTAATCAACAGCGCCGCACATATTTGGGGAACTCAACCATACTCTGAAGAGAACTCAAGTAGAGATTCATTTTTCCTAGCATTCTTAACCTTCGGGGAAGGCTATCACAACTTCCATCACACATTCCAAGCAGATTACAGAAATGGGCACAAATGGTTCCATGTTGATCCTAGTAAGTGGTGGATTCGTGCATTCAGTATAATAGGATTAAATTCGAATCTAAAATCAACTCCTAAACATTCGATTGAAGTTGCTAAACTTGATATGAAGTTCAAAAAATCTGTAAATAAACTAACTTCAAAGAATATTGATATTCAAGATTATGAAAGCCGTATTACGAAGTATAGAGATAAGATGAAATCCTGCCTTTTCGAAATTCACAAGTCCAAAAAAGAGTTGAAGAATTCACTTACTGCATCTAAAGAGGCAATCAATTCCAAAATTTCTGAAATGCGAGATTCATACAATTCCATTAAGGCTGAATTGAAACTATTGTTCCAGGAAATGGAATTACAATACAAGACATTTGCTCGGGCCGTTTAATCAGCCCACAGCACAACATTTGACTCCATTAACGGTAGTCGATTTGATAAACCCCTTCAAGGTGGCGAAGACAGACGAGAGTCAGGTGATTCACCATGGGCCGTAAAGAAGACAACATCAAGAAGGCAACAGAAGTAATGCACATTTTACCACAGATTCGAAATCTGTGTATTGCTGCTCACATTGACCACGGAAAAACTACCCTTTCTGACAACCTGATTGCAGGTGCAGGAATGATGAGCGAAGACTTAGCTGGAAAAAGCCGTGTTCTTGATTTCGATGAACAAGAGAGTGCTCGTGGAATTACTATTAACGCTGCATCAGCATCTATGGTTCACGGTGTAGATGGAGAAGATTTCCTAATCAATTTGATCGATACTCCCGGTCACGTTGACTTCGGAGGAGACGTTACTCGTGCTATGCGTGCTGTTGACGGATGTTTCATCCTAGCATGTGCTGTTGAAGGACCAATGCCACAGACTGAAACTGTTGTTCGTCAAGCATTGAAAGAGAAGGTTAAGCCTGTTCTTTTCATCAACAAGGTCGACCGTCTAATCAATGAATTGAAGGTCACACCTGAAGACATGTTGAAGAGATTTGAAGAAACAATCAAGAAAGTCAACAAACTGATTCACTCATTCGCTCCTGAAGGTATGGAAAAGAAATGGCAAGTCAGCGTCATGGACGGAACTGTAGCATTTGGTTCAGCATACCACAACTGGGGAATTACAATACCTTACATGAAGAAGTCAGGAGTATCCATGACTGAAATCTTCGAGTACTGTAACAATGAAGACCAAAAGACTCTGGCTAAGAAAGCTCCAGTCCATGAAGTTCTTTTGGACATGGCGGTTACCAAACTCCCAGGTCCGGTTGAAGCACAACCATACCGTATTCCTAACATCTGGAATGGAGACCTTGAATCACCAATTGGTAAGGCTATGATGAATTGTGACCCAGAAGCAGAACTTGCAATGATGATTACCAAGATTTGGATGGACCCTCACGCAGGGGAAGTTGCTGTAGGTCGCCTTTACTCTGGTTCTATCAACCAAGGAGAATCTGTATTCGCAATAGGTGCTGCAAAGCCTGAGAGAGTTCAGCAAGTCAGCATGATGGTTGGAGGGGACAGAATTACTGTACCAAAGGTAGTTGCAGGTAACATTGCAGCAATCACAGGAATTCGCTCTGCTGCAGCTGGTGTAACATTGTCACGTGACAAGGATTTCACTCCTTTCGAAGCAATTAGACACTATTCAGACCCGGTAGTTACCGTTGCTGTTGAACCTAAGAGCATGAAGGATCTTCCAAAGTTCATTGATGCTCTGCGCTCTCTAGCAAAGTCTGATGCATCTCTACAAGTAATGACAAACCAGGAAACTGGAGAAGCACTTCTCGCAGGAATGGGAGAATTGCATCTTGAAATTACAGTTTACCGTCTTGAAGAAGAACAGAATATCAAGGTAAAGGTCAGCCCTCCAATTGTTGTATACAGAGAATCTGTAGAAGGTAACAACAGAGGGCGTTCTTTCGAAGGTAAATCCCCTAACCGACACAACAGATTCATGATTGAATGTGAACCACTATCTCCAGAGGTAGTAGCAGCACTTCGTGATGGACACTTTGGAAATGGAACAGTTCGGTCTGGAGATGCTAAGGAAGTCGGAAACAAATTCGGCGAACTTGGAATGGACAAGGACAAGATGCGCAAGATTTACGCAATCTATGGAACAAACGTTCTAGTCAATGACACCAAGGGTATCCAAGGACTTCACGAGACTCGAGAATTGATTATTGAATCATTCAATGAAGTATGCAAGAAAGGACCTGTTGCTGATGAACCAGTTATGGGAATGATGGTCAGACTAGTTGACGCAAAGTTGCACGAAGATGCGATTCACCGTGGACCTGCTCAGACAATTCCTGCTGTAAGAAACGCAATCAAGGGTGCTATGATTCGTGCACGCACAGTATTGATGGAACCAATGCAGAGATCTCACGTCAGCGTGCCAAACGACTGGCTAGGACAAGTTACTCGTGAAATCACAAACAGGCGTGGTATCATTGAAGACATGCCATCAGAAGGAGAAGCTACAACAGTAATTGGAACTCTTCCAGTTGCAGAAACATTCGGATTCTCCAATGATATACGTGCTGCTTCACAAGGACGTGCAGTATGGAACTCAGAGAACATTGGATTCGAAATACTTCCTCCTCAATTGTTCGACAAGGTAGTTTCTGAAATCAGAACCCGAAAGGGATTGAAGCCAGACCCTAACCCTGAGTCATACTACGCAGAGTGATGAGAATCAATCTGTCACTTAGGTGATTGAATGGGCCAATTATTGGGAATATACATTTCCAATGGTGGTGTGCCAAAAGAAAATGTAACCTCTATTCAGGTTAATTTTGAAGGCATAGTTGGGGATAACCAGCACGATAAAAAACACCATGGTGGACCACTGAGAGCCGTATGTGTTCTGGAAAATGAATTACTCATCAAACTCAAATCAGAAGGGCATCCAATTATGGCCGGCACTACTGGTGAGAATTTATTGGTAGAAGGTTTCAGTTTGGAGATTGGATCAACTTTCAAAATCGATGAGGTCGAATTAGAAGTCGTTTCTGCTGCTACACCATGCAAAACTATCTCTGCTTCATTCACAGATGGTTATTTCAATCGGATTTCACACAAAAAGTACCCGGGAGAAACTAGATGGTATTGCAAAGTTCTGAAAGAAGGACGGATTAGTAGATCCGTTTGAGTTGGTAATCTGTCAATTCACGAAGCGCCCTCATTGCTGGCCCTTGCGTTATTCTATCTAGACAATCGTGTGCTTTACGGTGGTATGCCTCGGCTTTAGTTCGAGCATATTCGATTGAACCTAAGTCATGCAATGCTTTGTGAGCCCTCATTACTTGGTCTGAAGTGACATCATCTCCCTTACCTAGAACTGCTAGAAGATCATCCTTTGATTCAGAAGGAGGCTGCTTTAGAGCATGTATTACCATCAGTGTTCTCTTTCCTTGAGCAACATCGCTACCGCTAGGCTTTCCAAGTGTGTCTGAATCTGATAGGACATCGATTAAGTCATCCATTAGTTGGAAACAAAGTCCAACAGCCAGTCCCCAATCATGCATACATTGTATTGTATCTAAATCAGCACCTGCTAAATGAGAACCAACTTCCGCACAAGTAAGGAACATAGCCGCTGTTTTACCATGTATCATTGTAATATATTCATCCTCGGATACTATTTCACGGTCTTCAAATTCAATATCCAGTTGTTGCCCTTCACTGCATTTGCGAACCATTCTACCAATCCGCTTTACTAGGAATGGCAACAATTCCGCTTCAATTCCCTCAGCTACAGCCATCGCTTCAAATGCGATTGCTAACATCGCATCTCCGGCATTTATCGCAGTAGGTAAATCATAAGCGATGTGGACTGCAGGTCGCCCTCTTCTAATGTCATCATCATCCATTATGTCATCATGTACTAACGTGAAATTGTGAATAATCTCAATTGCTGCACCTACGTCAAGCAATCCTGAGTGAGTATCACCTACAGCCTTAGCAACAAGCCATGGAAGAGTTGCACGCAATCTCTTACCTCCACCTTCTACTAAATGCATCATAGCACCTGACAAACGGTCAAGAGATGTGTGAGTAAGCGCTCTTTCGATTCTAGTTTCAACTAAATCCTTTACTTCGGCAATACTGGTATTCAAATCTGCACCTATTGAACCAGGCAGCATATGAGAGACATCGCCCATATCATGAATTAAACCATCAGGTTTGGCACAGCCTGGTCGCCACCAATCATCATCCATAATCCTAGCAGCAATGCATCTGAACCATGGAGCAATGATATTCTCCGGGTCATCTGTTACTAGCAATTCTTCAAGTTCTGACTGACTTACCCACTTGATTTCGCTTACTTCATTTGGATTAGGATTGACATCTACATCAGCGTGAATTACCATGCAGTGATCGACTTCACGCTCAATCCAATTTTCATCTTGACGTGCTTGATATCGCATCTTTGTAATGAATTCAAATTTATCGATGGGTACTTGTGAGGGGTCTATGCCAAGTTCTTGCCCAAGCTTACGTATAGCTGCCCTTTTCACTCCCAAATCATTCTTCAATTCCATTTCTTCTTCGCTGTATAATGGATGTGAACAACATGAGTTAGCCCAAACATCAGGGAAGGTGATTTTGTGAGATGCCCTTCGTTGCAATAACAACCTTCCTGAAGAGTCGAAAAGAAGTACGCTGAACGCACGATGGTATTTGCCAACTAGATGATGACTATCCAATTTTGAAACTGCACCAACCACTTCATCATGCTCAGTAACTTGTATTACTGCTTCAGACATTAGAGACTCTTGAACAGAGTCACTGCCAGCAAGCACCTCAGAAGCATCAGCCTCTAATTCAATTGTCGGAACATCGCCTATGGCATAACCGGACATTGACTCACCGAATTACCGGTTTCGCGTCCACTACATCAACAGTTCCCTGTGACAATTCGGGTTCCAATTACAGATTTACCTTCGATTGCATCGATAACTCGACCTGGATGTTCTCCGTTAATGAGAATAACATCTACGCCATGAGATGATATTTCAGCACCTCTAGTGGCTTTCAGACCGATTCCGCCAGTGACATCGATGTCACTTGCATGCTCACCCTCAAACTCGAGTTCAGGATGCCAAACCTCGATCAGATCAGCGGGGGTTGCTCTAACTGGCGGTACACGTAGAATCCCATCAACTCCTCCAATTGCAAATACTGCTCTCTCAACATCAGGGATTTCAGTGGCATATCGCAGCATAATATCGTCACCTGAGAGAATCCCAAAACCCTGTTCGTCATCTTCAACAACATCACCAAAGACTACTGTGACACCATCAAAAACAGGCAAGTCTCCTTTGAATTCGGGGCCTGTCCCCTTAGCCCACTGGTGAGGAGGATATGATTTTGCAGAAATACCAAATTTTGCTAATGAGTCCATAACATGTCTATTCAGTTTTAGCATATCTGAACGAACATCTTCTACTGCCTCATCTTGATTTAACCCCGCAATTCGACCTTCTGAGAGCCTGAACTTCTTTGCCTTCATGTGACCAAATGAACCTGCACCATGAACAATGATAAGTCGTTTTTCAGTCTTTGAACAAACCTCTGCTAGCGCATCAATAACTTCGATATTGACCGTACACAGTTGCTCTTTGAAGGTAATTAGGCCACCTCCCCATTTGATGACAACTGTCCCGGCCATGCTTATGCTACACATTTCCTACTAATGTGTGCATTGGATTTACATGGGAGTTGGGACAGGCCCAGTTCATGTCAGAGTCACCCAGCGTCGATGAGTTCGTCCGACACATGCAAGCTGAACTAGATGCTAGTGAGGAAATTGTTGACAAAGTTGAGAGGCAGAAAAAGCAATGGCAAATTGAAGCAGCATTACTTTTGGCAATCGATTTCTCTAAGAAATTCAAAGAATTATCCAGCCTGGGTCAAAACCCGATGAAGATAATCGAAGCACTTCAAGTTCCAGATGGAGAGGGTGCTAACGCTGCTAAAATGATTATGGCGATCGCTGGTGGAATTTGTCCCAGCTGTGGATTACAACTCGATTCAGAACTGAACTTCTGCTCGAATTGTGGAGACTACGTTGAGTAATCACTCTTCTTCCCAAATAGCAATCATATCTTGAATCGCCGGGTCATCTTCCTCGACGTGATAAAGATATTCGGCTGGCATTTCTTCACACAAGAAAACAGTCTTACCTGCTCTCCAGATTGTGAAACCATCTGCAATCGCTCTTGTTGTATCAACTTCTAAAATTGCAGGGCGGTTAATTCGAACGTGTCCTGCTTCCATTGCGTTGGAGATTGTGCGAGACAAGTGAACGTGTTTTCTGTCACCAGCAGTGATTCCGAGTTCCATGTGAGTTGGAACTGCATCTAGTTCGCATGGCCAATACAATGACTCTGGAATATCATCAGTAGGAAGATCTAATTCCAATTCAATAGAGTGCCCGTAGGTTGCTCTAATCATTTCACCTTCGACTTGATATCTACCCTTTTCGTCAGCATTTGCGATAGCCTCAAAATGCCATCCACGAATCCAATGGAAATGCTTACGTTGCTTCTGAATTGATTCGGATAATTCACGACCGTTTACCCAACCGTTCAGATCCATCTCAACGCCGAATTTCTCCGGGGCGTGTCGAAGCACAAGCGCGAGTATTCGACCTAGGCTGTTTGATTCTCTGTCAGACATAATGAACTTGCCTTCAGCGTTGCATGTAGGACAGTTTGTTCCGCTAAAATGACCGTGGGCTCTGCATTGTCGTAGCATTAGTATCATCCCGCCGACAAGTGGGTCGTTGTTGAACCTTGTGCACCGAGAGTTAGTTGAACCGTGAAGTAGTGGAGGTGTCATGGTCGATGTCGCAGTCATAGGCGCGGGTCAAACAAAATTTGGTAACCATGCCCTTGGATTAAAGGGTATGTGGGCCGAATCCGCTGAAAATGCGTTCGCATCAATAGACGGAGATTTTGAGCCGTCGATGGTAGATGAAGCATTTATCGGTTCAATTGCTTTCGGAGGGGGCCAAATTGGTAATACTGCAGCTCTGCTTACAGAGCACACAGGTATGGACAACATTCCAGTCCGGAGAGTAGAGAATGCTTGTGCTTCATCTGGATTTGCATTCAGAGATGCTTGGATGGCAATCAAAAGTGGACAAGCCGATATTGTTGTAGCGGGCGGGATTGAAAAAATGAATGACCTCACTCCTGAAAGGAAGAGATTCTGGCTTGGAGTTAGCGGAGATACTGAATGGGAAAGACTTGCTGGACTTACATTTCCAGGTACTTATGCCCTAATGGCAAGACGCCATTTTCATGAATTCGGAAGTGTTCATGATGATTTAGTTAACATATCTGTCAAGAATCACATGCATGGTTTAGATAACGAATATGCTCACATACGCAAAGATGTATCTTTTGATAAGGCTCAGAATGGGTTCATGGTAGCAGACCCTCTTACTCTATACGATTGCTGCCCGACTTCAGATGGTGCATCTACAGTGATACTTGCGGCTGACCATGTAGCCAAAAAACTCAGTGAGGACCCAGTTTGGGTTCTTGGCTCAGGGGCGGGTAGCGATCATCTAGCATTACACGACAGGCCTTCAATCACTCAACTCATAGCATCGCAAAGAGCTGCAAGAAGTGCTTACGACCAAGCAGGCCTTACTGCAAAAGACATAGATTTGGCTGAAGTTCATGATTGCTTTACTATTGCAGAATTAATGGCAACTGAAGACTTGGGATTCGCATCTAGAGGAGAAGGTGGACTATTCGCTAGAGAGGGCAGAGGAAGAAGGAATGAAGGCGAGGTAACGATTAACGCTAGTGGAGGTCTGAAATCAAAAGGTCACCCATTAGGAGCGACTGGAACAGGTCAAGTTGTTGAAGTTTTCAAACAACTGAGAGGTGAAGTTGAATCGAATCGCCAAGTTAGAGATGCTACTACTGCATTGACTCACAACGTAGGTGGCTCTGGCGCTACATGCGCAGTACATGTCTTTGGGAGGGATTTGAAATGAGTTCTAATCAATGCATAAATTGGCAAGGTAATTTAGCATGCCTCCAACAAGATGGCCTAGTCATAAAGAGCCGACATACAATTGATGGAAACCATGTTTTTGGACCAGATAGCGACTATACAACTCTTGCAGTTAGTGGTCTGTCATTACTATCTGAAGAAAGTGTAATCGAATCGGTATCGATCAACGAAAATGTCGACCAACTTGTTTTGCAAGCATGTGGTTACTTAGTTACAGAAGAGGGCGGATGGAAAATAAATTGTATCGAAGGTTCTGCTTGCATTTCAATTACGAAAGGTGCAGAAATTAATTGTCAGGTTGCAGGTGAAGAGATCGATAGAGAAACCTACAAGCTAGTCAAGGATGCATGGTTAGAGGAAATGAACGCAGTAAGCCAGGGCGCATTTGTGTCAGAACAGGCCTACAGAAGTGGCGCTGCTTCAAGAATGAACTTTTCAAGTCAGCAATTAGGTGACATCAGAATATGGCCACCTAGAGAAATGATTGGTGATCAAAGACCTGCCGAAGCACCCCCCTTAGGGCAAAGTGGAATTATTGAATCTTGGACTAAACTTTCTGCGGGCGGTGCGCCGTCTGAATTCAGCCTAAGAGCCCCTATAATAGGCGGAATTGGAACTGTTTTTGTAAAATTAAACGATGGACCCAGGGGTGTTTTCTTGATTGCAGATGATGAAGTATCAGAACCTGAAATCGGAAAGGATGTTACTTTTGGACTTCGTAGAATCTACGCTCAAGATGGACTAATTAGATATGGACTGAAGGCTTTGATTTCCTGAAAATCAAGGGAGTCTTCAAAAGCCCTCATCATTGTCCTCATGCTATGGCCGAGTGGGGGTTCCGGAAGGGGCGACGAGAAGCCGCTGAAAATTTGACTGCTACAGAAGATGGAGATTGTCCTCGATGTGGAGGAGAAAAACAGCCTTCCTCTCTCGCAGGATACCTAAGTTGCTCGAAGTGTCAGTATGAATGGAAAGATCCTGACCATGTAGCGAAAAAGAGCGGACCTCCTGAAAACTATCGTCGAGATTCAGAACTGATTGAAGAATTCAAGCGGGAAATGCAGTCCGGAGATTTGTCCAATGTTCTTGGAATTGATAAAGGCCTATCTGGTGCCCAAGAGGAATCTCTTCAGAGACTGGAAGACAAGTGGATGAGTGGCATGAGTGGCCACTTTAACGCTGCTTCAGAAGAGCGTAAACCACTTATGATTTCATTCGATGATGATGATAACTTGGTAGATACTACCGTTGGTAGCATCACTATTGTGGCAAATGGATTCGACGGAGGGGAAGAGATTCGTCTCGAATACCCAGGTATTGGAACTGAATTTTATGCATATGACGAAGATAGTGAAACTGGGTGGCGACGTGGAAAAGGCCCGGAGGGACACAGCTAGGTCAATTACCAATGTCATCAATCGGTTTTCCAAGTTGGTTTATGCTAACCAAGATGGAGTAACAATATTACTCGAGCTAAGAAGCGATAAACTGAATCCAGACTCCTTGGTAATTTTCGTGGATGACCCTGGTGGTACAGACATTGTCGCTGAAAAGTCAGGGGTTTCAATGGATCCTCGAGATATTACGATGGTTGAAGATTATCGTATTGTAGTAGGAATTTGTCTTGCTGATGGAATCATCTCCCCCTCAGAAGATCAAATGCTTTGGGCAATGCGTCAGCAATTAGGTATAGATGACCAACTTCACGTCCAAATAGTTCAGCAGATTTTTGGTGACCATGCAGTGAAAGAATGCACTGGATGTGGCGAAATGGCTGAGTTGTATGCCGACTATGCTGCATGGTACTGTCATTCATGCGAAAATTGGTGTTAGTGCCTTGTTTTATAGATTCTAATACCTCCCCCTAAACATTTCATCGTTTAGGGATTATTCATAAGGTGAGAGCCAATCGGAAGAAATGGCGAGTATTATGGCCGAAGAAGTACTTTACATTGGAATAGACCTTGGAACCTTTCGCTCAGTTATGGTATCCAGCGACAGCCACGAAGAAGAAGAACTAACTGTTATTGGAACACCTAAAGACCCAATTGCAAGAAATTTCCTGAAGAGAGACGTCTTGTTCGGTGAGGAAGCACTGAAGAACAGACTTGCACTGAACTTGTTCCGACCTCTTGAATTAGGTGTAATCAAAGACACACCTGAAGACCGCCAATTCATTGCACACTTCATTACACATCTTATCGGATTATCTGACCCAGAAGAATATGACCGTGTTGTTGCTGTTATCGGTGCACCCGCTGAAGCTAGCCACGTTGACAAGACTTCAATCTTTGATGCTGCTGCTGGTTCAGTTAACGCTGCTATGATTATTTCAGAGCCTTTCGCAGTTGCATACGCACTGGACATGATCGAGCACACCCTAGTAATCGATATCGGAGCAGGTACAACTGATCTATGCCGCGTTTATGGAACAATTCCTGGCCCTAAGGATCAGATGCACA
Organism: Candidatus Poseidoniaceae archaeon; assembly: GCA_045568475.1. Lineage (GTDB taxonomy): Archaea > Thermoplasmatota > Poseidoniia > Poseidoniales > Poseidoniaceae > MGIIa-K1. The sequence continues at coordinate 13,184 of JBJLAY010000050.1, forward strand.
CAGGACATGCAGGAGACTACGTCGATAACCAAATTATCGCAGAAGTTCAGAAGAAGTTCAACGGTGCTCAAGTCACTAAGGACATGGCTCGCAGATGGAAGGAACAACACTCATTCGTTTCAACATCTACACCAGATGCACCAGTAATGGTAGATTTCTCCATTGAAGGAAAGGCAATGACTCTAGACATCACTGATTGTATTCAGAACGCATGTGAGTCAATTGTTGACCCAATCGTTGAGAACGTAAAGGCCCTAATCGCAGAATCTAATCCTGAATTCCACGACGAATTCCGCAGGAACATGGTTCTCGCAGGTGGCGGTTCCGGAATCAAGGGACTTGGAGCACTTATCGAGCGCCGTCTTTCTGACATGGGAGAAGTAAATGTTCACGTCGTTGATGATCCAGTTAGATTGGGTGCAATGGGCGGTCTAAGACTGGCCATGGAAGTTCCTGAAGACATGTGGAAGAACTTGACTCTAGCGAGTCGCTGATTAGGAAATTATTCCTCTTCATTTCCAAGCACTAGTGGCGAATCGCAATGAGGACATGTGTCCTTAGGTGATAGCAAAAGTGGATTGACTGCTAAAACTGCCAGACATGTTGGACATGCTGCTAGCATTTCATTAGCTTGAAGGTCGATGTCCTCATCATATACAGAGTGACCACTATACCCCATCTTGTAGACAGGATGGAAATGAATTCTGACAAATCTAACAGATGAATAAATTGCCCATGCTAAAATAAGCATCATGAATATAGAGGCTGTACCATCGGTTAATAGGTACATCAATTGCAAGAATAACAGAATTGAGAAGATCAGTGTGACGCCGCCCATAATCAATGGGCCAAACCAATACGCCCATGCTGCTCTCTTTCGGTACCCCAACCATACAAACATTGCAAAAATACCAGGAGCCAATGCGATCCCTAACACTCCAGTTAAAGCAAAAATCAGCCAAGAAAGAACTATTGCATCAACTAAAATTACAGTTGAAGTTTTGGAATGTAGGTCATCAATTGGGTTCCTTGCAGTCGGCCTTGAGCCTGCAAGAATCATCTCATCAGCATCCGACATGCCCCCTCCGACGGGCCATTTGTTGTTGAAACAACCGGCGAAGCCGTATTGAAGCAGGTGCTTGTGGCCCAAACATGCGAGACACCGATGTCGAGCTTCGTGGTGACTCCCTGAAGGGCCGTCACATACTGCTTGGTGTAACAGGTGGCATTGCTGCAGTGGATACTGTTAGGCTAGCACGTGAACTAAGGCGTCACGGTGCTGAAGTAACAGTCATCATGACACCATCTGCTCAAGAAATAATCACACCACTCGCTGTCAGATGGGCTTCTCAGGGAGAAGTAATTACAGATTGGGATGGAGATCTTTCAGGATTATCAAACTTTGATGCAGTATTGGTAACTCCAGCAACTAGAAACATCATGGCATCATTTGTTCATGGCTTGATGAATGGGCCACTACTGATGGCTCTCTCTGCAGCAAGAGGTAGAAAATCACCAATCATGATGGTCCCTTCAATGCATAACGACCTTGCAAATGACCCAGTTACAGAAGATTTGGTCATGCAATGTGTAAAATCCGGTGTCAGAATCCTTTGGGGTGCAGAAGAAGAAGGCAAAAGAAAGACCCCAAACCATGAGGAAACCGTTGCAAGACTTGCTCACTTTGTCAATCAAAATACGACCTCAGTCGTTGTTACTCTAGGTGCAACCAGAAGTTCAATCGATGATGTTCGCTATGTGCAAAACACATCAAGTGGGCGCACTGGCTATCTTATTGCAGACGATTTGTACCGTCATGGAATGGACGTAACTTGTGTAAGTGGAGTCACTACAGTAGATTGCCCTAGTTGGTTACCTTTGGAAATTAAATGCCCTGAGCCAGATGAAATGCTGGCTGAATTGAAGGCACTTACCAAGGATGACATCAATGTGTGGATTCATGCTGCTGCAGTTCTTGATTATGTAATACCAGAACCAGTTGAAGGGAAAATAGCGTCCCTACAAGGTCAACTTGACATCCAATTACACGAAGGTGCGAAGCACATTCTGGAATTGAAAGAGATGTGTAAAGGCTCTACTAGAATAGGTTTCAAATTGGAAAGCGGAATCAAGCAGAAAGATCTAGTCCATCGCGCAGTAGCACAAATAGAAACTTCAGGAATGAATGCTACTATTGCTAACAGAATCGAAGATTATGGCAAGGAAGACAAGCCCAGGGGATGGCTTGTAGATTCACATGGAGCTCACTTCATATTGAATACTGAATCTGAAATGTGTAATGCAATTCGCTCAGTGATTGAGAATAATAGGTGATCTTGTGCGCCGTTTCGTCATTGTTGGAACTAGAGCAATGGCAAAAGGAAAGTTGCCATTGAATGACATGGCAGGTGGAGCGGGCAGAATGGATGTCTTGGTACGAGCCTTGATGTCCTCTTTGCTCACAAGTCACGGAATAAGAGAAGATGTAGAATTCACAATGATATTACTTGGAGGGCCAGGTCCTGCTCGAAGGATAAAATTCGTTTCAAATGAATTGAAAGGAATTCATGCAGAAGAAAGAGCGGTTGGAGGAAAGATTGCTGCAGTGATCAAGGAGCCAATTCCGCCAAGAGGTCATTGGATTGAGAGAAGCCCCGGAATCTATGATGGAGGCGGAGACCTGGACATGACATTAGATGAATGGGATTGTCCAACAATCAGATTGGAAGCTGATTATGTAAATCTATATTCAGGGGCATTGCCAAGTGATTTTTCTATTGATGACATTGGATTCATACTTGGAGATGACAAGCCACTAGAGTGTGGGAGAGGAATTCCTAGAAGCCTAGGAAGCTCATGGCTACAAGGCCACACATGTATCTCAATTGTTCACTTCCTACTCGATGAAGGAGCCCAACTCAATCTCTGATCCAAGTCTGGTAGATATTGGAAATACGAACCTAGGCAATGTACTTGGGTACTGATTAGCGTCTGTACAGCCCCTCTGAATCCCCTTCGTATGGATCCGATTCTGCATCTCTTGCTTGGTATTTGGGAATCGCCCTCAATAATGATACTTATCACCGGTTAAAATATTACATTTTAGATTTTCTTTATATGTATCTCAAGCACCACCTTATCGGGATTACGATGAGTAAAGAAAATTCTAGAAAAGATATCAAAGCAAGTATTGAAACAAGCCGAATCGATAATAATGGAATGGTCCATTTTGAAGATGGAACAACATTGGATTTAGTTGGTTGTAGACTAATTCCACCTGAAGGGCACAAGTATGTTGGAGTCTTGTTAATGTTTAAGCGACAACATATGATTAAACCAATTTCTAGATGCCCTAGGTGTAATAATTTCATTCCCTGGGAAAGGCCAGTTTTATTGATGGAGGATGGTAGAGTTGTTTATCCTTGTGAGAATTGTGTATGGGTTTGGATTGAACAACCTTTTGACCATTTTCATTTTTTACAAAAGTGGATCTGAGTATTGGTCTTCATTAGTATTGGAAATGTAGAGGTGCCTCTAGTATGGATGGTCATACGAAGGGCCCCCTCTGATTTTGGATTGCATATTACCTTAAGTCGAATCTATGTGGAAGAGTTATGTTCGCGTGGCTAATGAATTTCATTTCCAAAATTTTTGGCAATACTGCTACGACAAATATGAAGAAACATAGGGATGAAAATTGGATTGGCCCAGATGGTATTGAGTCTGGTCCAAACGTCCCTGAAGATTGGTATTTGTCATACGATGGCCCAGCACCTATCGTTGAGGATATCTATGGAGAAAATTACGGTGTGGACAGAGGTAATGGTGCAATACCAATCGATTTCTATATCAAAAAATGGGGATCTCCAGACGGATTTGGAAAAACTGATTATGAGAAAGAAATAGCAACGAACACAAAACTTTGACCGAAAGTGGAGAATAAAGAGGGTCCATTAGAAGCCCTTTACATTTTATTTTCTAATACAAAGGGGATTCAGTGGGTCGGTGCAAACGCTACCCATTGAAACCCCTGTTTCAACAACATCCACTATAGGCTGATTTGCAATCCCAGTCCATGGACGAAGCAATAGCAATGCAAATAGTAGGAGCGATATGCCTGATAATTGGAATGAAAATGAACATTGACCCC
>JBJLAY010000051.1:0-16728 GCA_045568475.1 Candidatus Poseidoniaceae archaeon
CCAATGCAGGTTCTGGCGATGGCGGCACCGAGGGCGGTGGCGAGTCTGAAGACCAAGGACAAGGCGAAGGCCAAGGACAAGGTCAGGGACAAGGTCAAGGACAAGGTCAAGGACAAGGTCAGGGACAAGGTCAAGGACAAGGTCAGGGACAAGGTCAAGGACAAGGTCAAGGACAAGGTCAGGGACAAGGTCAAGGACAAGGTCAGGGACAAGGTCAAGGACAAGGTCAGGGACAAGGTCAGGGACAAGGTCAGGGACAAGGTCAAGGACAAGGTCAAGGACAAGGTCAAGGACAAGGCCAGCAAGGACAGCAAGGACAAGGTGGCCAACAAGGTCAGCAAGGACAGCAAGGTCAGCAAGGTCAAGGCTCGCAGCAAGGACAGCAGTCCGGTCAACAAGGCCAATCTGGCCAACAAGGCCAAGGACAGCAAGGTCAGCAAGGTCAGCAAGGACAGCAGCAGGACAACGGACAGGGACAGCAACAGCAGGGCGGCCAACAAGGCGGCCAGCAGGGCGACCAGTCTCAGCAAGACCAAGGAGGCCAAAATGGCCAAAATGGTCAGAACCAGCAGCAGCAAGGCCAGACCCAGAACGGTCAGCAAGGCCAGCAAGGTCAGCAAAATGACCAGCAGCAAGGCCAGCAACTGGACAACCAGGACCAAAACGGCGAAAACGACAATGATGGTGACGGAATCCCAGACGATCTCGACAACGACGACGACAACGACGGAGTACTCGACGATCTAGATCAGAACCCTAACGACCACGACAACGATGGCATCGACGACGCAGAAGATAACGACGACGATGGTGACGGAATCGATGACCGTGAAGAGACTGAAGACGGCGACGACAACACCAACATCTACGACCACGACAACGACGGAATCAGCGACGCTGTGGATCTAGACCGTGATAATGACGGAATAGACAACCGCAACGACGTTGGCCCAGCTGGCGAGGACTACACTCGTGACCACGACAACGATGGCATGAATGACGCAGATGATGACGACGATGACAATGATAACATCCTAGATGTGGACGAAATCGGTGGCGCTACCGGCGCATACCGCTACGACCACGACAACGATGGAATCTGGGACAGCACAGACACCGACGACGATAACGACGGTCTGTCTGACTGGTTCGAAGTCAACGACGGAAACAGCCTAACTGGTCAATTCGACCACGACAACGATGGCACTGAAGACCACGAAGATGACGATGATGACAATGATGGAATCCTCGACGAATTCGAAATCTGAACTCTGAATTGTTGAATAGGCAGTCGTTTCATACCCGTTCGACTTTGTTCGGGTCAGCTGATTCCATCGGGGGTTCGCCCCCGTTGGAATCTCCCTACCTCTTCTTAATTTCACGAAATTTTGGCGATGATACACTTAGCCTTTCGTGATACTCATGTGCACATACGCGTAGCGCGCTTGATATACACGGTGTCAGTCTCAGCCTGTCCCGGAGTGATAACTATGCTTTCAAACAGACAGTTCGCCCAGAAGATTGAGAATAGACGTAAATCCACCGTATCGGTAGGAATTGTGCTATTGATGATCACAAGCACATGGCTAGGCCTAATCTCAACAGTTAGCCAAGATTACGAAATTGAATCCAGATTGGTCGATGCTGAACCGCTCTCTATGAGCGATGCACAATCGACTGACCAGGGCGGACAAGGCGAATGGAACGGCCGAATGCCGTCTCATTTTGGAATGGAAATGCACGAGGCACTATGGGACTTGACTTGGGCTGACTCCACAACAAGATACGGGCAAATTAGCGATACCTCGGTTCTATCACTTAACCCAGGATATGGGCTGATGCTAGAAGAGTCCAGTGCCGACGATCACGACAACGACGGAATCGATGATCTGAACGACTTAGATGACGACAATGACGGAATTTATGATCTTCTGGAAAGATTCGATGGTTGTATAGGAACCGACCCTTATGACCACGACAACGACGGAATCCAAGACAATGTAGACTGGGATGATGACAATGATGGTATCCTTGAGGGGCCAATCGATTATGATGCTCTGGAAGCTTTGGGACTAGATCCTAGAAACGTATCTATGCACCGATATGTCGAAGCAAGTACAATTCATCCACTTACTGGACAGCCAGTTGGAATATCTTACCGTGCAGACCAACTACCATTTGACCATGACAACGATGGCGTTACCGACGAAGATTCAGATGGGTCAGGCGCTGGCAGATATGACGAAGACGACGACAACGATGGCCGTATTGACCAATTCCGCTGGCCTTGCGATTTCGACAACGACGGAGCTCAGGATTACTTCGATGATGATGACGACAATGATGGAACATTAGATTGGATTGACGCAGCACCATACGATTCAACCATCTCCTCCGGCATGGTTGCTAGCGGAAATCTTTGGGACAATCCTAGATTTTGGGCTTTTAATGAATACAGAATCTATTCTGCAGGAGTCAACTTTGTTGACCTTGAAGCAGCTAAAGTCGATGCTAATGATGCATTCGACTTTGCAGGAGGAGAAGCAGGAGACGGCGCCGCAGGAACTCCAGCATTCACAAACATCGTAGACGGCGATTTGGACGGAGATGGAATTCCTAACTTTATCGACCCAGATAACGATAATGACGATACTCCAGACAGTTCAGATACTGACGATGATAACGACGGACTCTTGGACATGTATGATCCAGATGACGACAACGACGGAATCCCTGATGTTTGTATTAACATAGATACTAACAACGACGGACTCAATGATTACACAGGCCTAAACTCGTCACCATACCAAACCCCTGGCGCAGATACCGACAACGATGGATTTATCGACTGTGAAATGGATTATGACGCAGATCTTGACGATGATAGATTCCGTCCTTTCGACCAGAACTACAACGCTATTTGGGATTGGCTAGATGTAGAAATGGGTGGAACTCCAACGCCTGACGATGCGGTAGAGAAAGCAGGATTGGCCCTTGACTTCCCGTACGATATGGACGACGACCAAATCGAGAATGAGAACGACTCCTTCCCAATGGACAAGAACTCCGAGGCTTGGATCGCCACTTGTATTTCTCCTTCAAACCCAAACCCGCAGAATCCAGACCCTAGATGTTTGACACGCAGAGCATCTTCATCCCTATTCAACGACTGGGACGGCGACGGCGTATCCAACTGGGACGACGTTGATGACGATGGTGACGGAATACCTGATATCATTGACATAGATTGGGATTGCGACTTCGATAATGATGCTCAAATTCACCAAATCAATGGAAGCCTGTACAGAGACGACGGGCCAAACGACGTAGACAATGATATTGATGGTGACGGACTAACAAACGACATCGATTGGGATGATGACAACGACGGAATCACTGATTTGTACGACCCTGATGACGGTAACTGTGGAATTGTAGATTACGATGCTACTGACGCCTTCGCAACTCCGTATTATCCACTAGGAGATGGTGCAGACCTTGATGGAAGTGAAGATAGCCAAGACTACACAACCAATACTGACAACTATTGGAGTTTAGTATGGGGGGCAAATCCATTCGCTGATGTAGTCCTCAATTACAACGGATTCGATGCAACAACTAATCCGCCACAAGGAGGAGAAGTTCCGGAGTTCTACTGGTTTATGTACACACGCTGGTCTTCTTACAATGGTGCAAACGAATGGGATATTGATGCAGACGGCGACTCTCTAATCAACGGTCTAGACACCGATCAAGATGCAGATGGACTGCCAGATTGGTGGGACCAAGACGAAGGAAATGATGGATTACTGGATGTTAACGATTTGAAGATGGGAGGTACAATGAATCTGACACAATGTGGAATGACAGTTGGCCAACTTGGTTCCGGATTCACTTGCGGATATGCATATGCTATTGCGTACCACATGCCATTAACTGGAACAAACGCCCAATTTGGCTCACCTTATTCTACACGTCCTGATTGGAATTTCAATCAAGGCGCTGGAGGTAAAGCTCAACAAGGAAACGATTGGACTTGTACGCCGGACTACGCCGGTACGGCAACAACCGACCCAACAGGAGGATGTTGGCACTATGACTTCGGCGGAGATGGAGATGTAGAGAGTGCAATTTCATATGACCAAATCCAAGATAACAGAGACGCATTTATCACTTGGATGGGATTATTGACAGGAGTATGGCAGTGGAACTTTGACGATACTGCTAATGCGGGCACAGTAGGGTTCCCTGACGAATTAGGTGCAGATTTAATCCACAATTCGGAAGACGGCGACGTAGATGGCGACTTCACAAACAACACAGTAGATCTCGATGAAGATTACGACTCTATTTACGATTGGAACGATGTTGATGATGACAATGACGGAGTTTGGGATTTCTTCGAAGTTGATACCAACGATGATTTAGATGACGATGTAGATCAAGACTATGGTACAGATTTCTTCACCGGTCTGAATTGTGATGATAAGGACGATGACGGTAATGACCAGGACGTAGACTCAGATGGTTGGTTCCAAGCAGTATGGGATCAAGGTGTAATGAGCCAAGGCCTGAAATCACCAAAATTCTATGATGTTGACAACGATAACGACGGTGTTCCAGATTCGGAAGACCCTGATGATGACAATAACGGAATTATGGATGTAGACCAAGAAATGATGGCCGGATGTTTCACCGGGGAAGAACAAGAACCATTTGACCACGACAACGATGGAATCGTAGATTGGGCTGATGATGACTTCGATGGAGATGGAATTGCTAACCTTATCGAGGCAGGAGTATCAATCACAGCGCCGTATGATCACGATAACGATGGAACGCGCGACGATTTAGATCTTGACGATGATGAAGACGGCATGAAAGATATTGACGAGGTACTGTTATGGCCTCTGCGTTTCGATGCCGAATCTACTAATCCGTGGGATCACGATGACTTTGGCGGCGGAGTTGGAATTGCTAACCCACTAGACCCGTTCACCGGCCCTGATGTAGTCGATCAAGACGACGACAACGATTCCAGAGCAGATGCGGATTGGGACCACCTCGAAGAAGGCTACACTACCGATTCTTGTAACCCGGGCGTGCAATCAAGCGACTGGGATCACGATAACGATTGTATTCTAGACGCGGATGACAAACTCCCTACTTACATCACAATGGATATGCCAGATACTCTCTGGTTGGACGCGCAAAGTCCTGCAATATTCCGCGGGCATGTCGACTGGCTTAGCCCGATAAATAACACGCTTGAACCAGCTCCTGGCCTGCCTGTACAAGTTCATATTGAATGGACAGGAAACAATACTACGGCAGTAGAAACAATCGATGTAATCACCAATATGTGGGGCAACTTCACAGTAGGACAATTCCTCTATCCAGAAGATCTGGTTGTTGGCGATAATACCACATATCGAGTTTATGCCGAAGTAACTGAAATGTTTGCATTTAATGGCAATCAGTCACAATCTTACTTAGTGGGGGCAGAAGCCAATATGACAGTTGATTATTCAGCTTGGACATATTTCAGAAGCGATGAACAACCATTCTGGCTTGATTTCAAAGCACACTATGCTGCAGACTGGTCACGTGGATTGTATGATAACCGAATCAAACATTCACCTATCAGTTTCGAAATAACAGGTGGATTATTCGGTAACAGAACCAACCCTTCCAATTTCTCTGGATTTGGTAACAACGGATACAGAACTGATGTCGACGGATGGGCATCTCTTACATTCGTTCAGGACTTGGGTGCTAATGGTACTTGGAAACAAGTCCGATGGAACTCTACAATGGATAACGGAGTAGGACAAATTCCTGGCGGATACGAGGAAATCGTTTGGAACGATTTGACCAAGACCCACGACGTGTTGGTTGATAGCCAAGGAATGCCGGTGAGGTACGATTATTCGAATACGAGTTTACCCGCAGGAGATATTGAAATCTCAGCATCGGTTATTCCGAGTTTGGCAGATGAATGGCCATTCCCATACTTACACGGCGATTCATCAGATCCATTCCCAGTTCGAGTAATGCATCGCATGAACATCGAAGGCGAACTAATTGTTAGCGGACTATCGGCTGTATACTATTGGGATGGAACCATCAACAACGGAGACGGAACATTCGGTAATTGGGCTACATTATTCCACCAGCAAGCACTCAATGCAGCAGGAGTAACTTACGAAGAGGCAAAAATCTTGAGGCCGTACCCAAGTTTGTGGGACGGAACTCCAGACAATCTGCCTGGCGAAGCAATCAATCTTCGTAACTTCCTAGATGTCAATACGACACATTGGTTCATCTCTCTTGTAAATGGAGGAGATAGCGACTTGCCACCTTGTGGACAAGTAGATCCAACCGATCCAGCAAGCCCAATACGTTGTGAAATCGTTCCTGAAATGAATACAGGAGAGACATTCGGAGTACAGGGAACAGTTACCAACCGCACTAACGAACCTTGGGACCAAGACCCAATCGCGTTACAGGTTGATATCGATGGAAATGGACAATTCCTTGGTAGTGGAGAAACAGCATACACTCAGCGCCCAGTAATGGATAACGGCGAAGCGACATTCAATTACAACTGGACTTGGTACAGTCAATTCGCTGCCGGCACCTATGGTGTACGCGTAGATTTCACTAACAACGCATACTACTTCACAGGAAACTCGACCAATTTGGCCGCAACTGGTGCTTACATCAACGTAACAGTTGTTGGAACAACACAGTTCCAGATGACCAGCGTTCCGAGGTTATATCGTAACACTACGACGACTATTGAGGCAAGACTGCTGGACAACTCTTTGCAGCCTCTTCGCCAAACCCCAGTAACGTGGACATGGTCTTATGATGGAAGAAGTGGTGTGAATTACACCGATGATCTCGGAATATTCTCAATACCGTTCGACATCAATCCTCAAGATTCCCTCGGAAACTATTCGCTACAATTTGAATACGAAGGTAATAGGTTGATGAAAGGAAATACTGACAGCCAGAGTGTCTGGGTTGTTTCAAGAACATTTGTTAATGTAATTTCTTCAGACCCTAGCGTTAGGCAATCGGGAGATAGATGGGGCTTTACTGCTCAAGTTACAGATGACAATAAGACTGCAACAATCAGAGATTCAGGTGGTAGAGAATTAAGCGGCCCTAACACGCCAAACGGTGGTTTAGTCGATGTTATCTATGAAGGACTAGATTTCGAAGGCGTTCTACACAGGCAAGTAGTAGCTACACTTGCTCCAAACGCTGGATTAGTATCTCTTCCAGAGCCACAAGCAGATGACAGCCACTTATGTTTCTATGATGGAAACGGAGACGGCATCCCTGACCGCGACTCTAACGGAAACGGACAATTGGATGACTCAGAAGCAATCGGCTGTTTGAAGGCCAATGTTTCACCACTGAATCCTCAACTATTGAGGGACGACCCTGACAGTTTCTTACCAGATGGATTTGGCCCAGTTTCAGTTTATCTAAGGTTCCGTGAAACATTGCCTAACGAAGGCTGTGAGATCTTAGAAGTTGAGTACCTCTCAATGCAAGGAAAGTGGGACCCATGTGTCGATCAAATTGGCAACGATCACTTCCGTGTTCAGATGGCCTACAATGCAAATGGATTCTCATTAATCGGAAGAACCTCTTTGGATGTAGATGACCAGATTGTTTACACAAGCGAAATCGACCCACTAACGGGCGAGATTGTTCCTAAACCGATGATTGTAACCGGACAATTAACCGATGAACTAGATACAAATCTAACTTTCAGAAATATCCGTGTCAATTACGAAATGGTAAACAGCCCGGCTGGCCCAGTTGCTTGTTACAACGGAATCACTGATATCAACGGAAGGTACGCAATTACTTGCCCTCTATCCGATGTAATGGCGGGCAAGGCCCGTGTCACAGTAACTTACTCTGCATGGGACAACAACGACGCCTACCGTTATCAAAACAAATCAGTACAGACTGAATTCGATGTTTTCAGCAACTCAACATTACAGATTTCTGAAGTTGGACCATTCAAGTCTAACGTAGAAACATATGTTGCTCCAAACAATGGAACAGCATTCCCTGTACTATATCTCAAGGAAAGCTTCCACATAGATGCCATCCTAACGCAGTCTAACGGTCAATATGTCGGCGGTAAGTGTTTGAACATCTATCTGGATCCTCAGAAGAATGTACGTCCACTTGCAAGTATCAATACTCGAGAATCCGACGGAATGGTTGAATGGTTCAGTGGAGATCCAAGCCAAAACCCTGGACTGAAAGGAGTAGAAACAACTGGTGGAGAACTTGAAGGATTCAGATTATTACGAGTCGCATTCGAACCTGACTTGAATATACCAGGTGGATGTGACAAGGATACAAGCAACGTTCTGAATGGTTCACACATGGACATAGTTGTTCTAGTCAGAAGTAAAGTAAACTTGCAAATTAAGACCACATGGTCTTACGTTAATAACAACGGTTTAGATGAAGATGACCCTGTTAACGGAGAGATTGCATTACTACGTAGCAGATTGGATCTTGCAATCGAGAACGAAGAGGTATACTTCGTCCGTGAATACTGGGACTCAGATAACATGGAATGGGTCGTTGAAGGACGCAATGAATCCTACACTAACGAGCAGGGAATTGCCTCATTCGATTGGGCATTCGCTGGAAAGCAATTCGATCAGCAAGGAGATTGGAGAATAACAGCTTACTACCCTGGATCTACTTTCTTCGCAGAATCTAGTGACGATGAAAATATCTCTCATGAGATACATTGGAAGAAGGCAACTGTTACAGACCAAAGCCAAGGAATATTCACACCGAGCACAATTATGGCTATTGTCATAGTTCTATTGGGTGCGGCAATTGCTGGTGTAATGTATTACCAGCGAGTAGTAGCAAGACGCCAAGTCGAAGCACTACGTGGAATCTTGACCGACACTATGCTACAGTTGCAGGCTGCAAACGAATACATTGCAATTATCTTCGATTGTTACAAGCAATTAGTCAAGCACTTCCGTAGGCACGGTTTCATGAAGAAAGTATACGAAACAACTCGTGAATTCGAGAGTGCTGTTCGTGGCGCATTCCACATGGTGCCTGCAGACCAATTGGATTCATTCATAGCAATCTTCGAAGAAGCACGCTATTCAGATCACGAAATTGGCCCAAGCCACCGTGACCGTGCAATCGAGACACTGAACGCTATTACACAGAGCCTGTCAATCGCTCTTGGTGACGGTGGAATGATTACTCGTGGAGCGCAACATGAATCTAACCTGTACGGAGGACTTACCAAAGCAGGCGAATTCGTTGCAGCAGATGGAACTGTAAAGCAAGCAGGAATCGATGACAACGCAGATGCTTCAGATTTCAAGATTTGAAACAGATTACGGCTTTAGGGCAAAGCGGGACTATTCTCCCGCTTTGCCCGAATTGCAGCGCAGGTTTGATGTGCCATATCCTCTGTGGGTGTAGCATGAGTGATTGGAAGAGTCTTATCGACCAAGCAATGATGCAAGAAGGAAGTAATACAATTGGCGCCCATGCAACTTATGGTAAAGCGGTACAAGCAGCCCTTCAAGCAACCCAGAAAGAATTGCATGATTTGGAAGCCGCCAAAGTCGTCGAATCGATTTACGGCGCCTTGGTTGCTTATTCCCAGGTTGTGATGACCAGAATGAAAGCTGAAGACCCAGAAATAGGAGGAGTCGATCATGCATTCAGAGCTGGACAGGCATACGGTGTGTCTTGCGTATTGAATCATATAATCGATCAATTAACAGATGTAGCGTCTGTAACTTCTCTACAAGCATTGGATGACTTTTCAGACACACTTCACAATGACATACTAGTGCAGGCTAGAGCAGCCGGATTAACAGTTGAGTTATTGGATGCGAAGGGCGAGATTCTTTTCGAATGAATCTGCACTAAACGCTGTACTTCGACGCGAAACACACATTCGCCGCGTCGGTGCCTTCATAACAGGGTGGTTGGTCGGCGAGTTGCTTCTATAGCATCGAGGGAGTCATATGAGTAAACCCGTAAGCAAGACAAACCCAAATCTAGTCGGTCTAATCGGCGATTTGAAGGCACAGTCTCGCGAGACCGGCGCAGCTTTGTGGCGAGATGTCGCACGACGACTTTCAAAGAGTCGAAGTAACTGGGCAAACCCGAACCTTAGCCGCTTGAGCCGCCACTGCCCCGAGGGCGTAACAGTCCTCGTTCCAGGCAAGTTGCTCGGCAGTGGTGAAGTCTCGGCTAAGCATGACGTCGCCGCATACAGCATTAGCGCTGGAGCCCGTGAGAAGATTGAAGCTGCTGGAGGACGAGTTCTTTCACTAGCTGAATTAATGAACGAAAACCCAAACGGATCGGGGGTGTACATCCTTGGTTGATAGCACAACATACGTCTATGATGCCGACGGATTAGTCCTAGGCCGTTTGGCTAGCACAGTCGCATCTCTTCTTCTGAAGAGTACACGTGCTGGAAACAGCGACCAAGTCGTTATTGTAAACGCAGAAAAGGCAATCGTATCCGGAAAGCCAGTCTCTGTCTTTGCAACATATCACGACAAATACGCTCTAAACCACGCTCGAAAGGGACCTTTCTTCCCTCGTATGCCTGACATGATTCTGAAGAGAACCGTGAGAGGAATGCTGCCATACCAGGCAAAGAGCAGTGGTCGCAAAGCACTACGCAATCTACGTGTAGAAATTGGCTGCCCAAGCCACCTATCTGGTGATCTTCCTGAAGGTCATGAAGCAGGTGATGACAGCCAGATTCGCCGTGAACTCCCAATGCGCTTCGTACGTTTGGGAGACATCAGCGCCAACCTCGGCGCACCAGCGCACCGTTGGAACGGAGGTGAGCAGTGATGGCTCGTAAAGGAAAGAAAGTTGTACACATGTCTGGTAAGAGAAAGACCGCAGTTGCTCGTGCTACCGTAAAGGCTGGCAAGGGTAGAGTGCGTGTTAACAGCGAACCTATCGAGATTCTACAACCAGCTCTATCACGCCGTAAGGCAATGGAGCCCCTAATCATTGCAGATGCAATGAAGCGTCTAGCTAAGGTAGACATCAATATCCTAACCCATGGTGGTGGAATAATGGGCCAGACCGATGCGATTAGAACCGCAATCGCTCGTGGACTAGTTCACTACAATGGCGGTGCAGAAGGCCTTGATGAGGAACTTCGTGACGAGTACCTACGATTCGATCGTAGCCTACTAGTAAACGATCCTCGCCGCAAGGAGCCTAAACATCAACTCGGTCGTGGTGCTCGCCGTAAGAAGCAGAAATCATACAGGTGATTTAGATGATTATTCCAGTACGTTGTTTCAGCTGTGGCGCTTTAATTGCGCACAAGTGGGAAGAGTTCAATGAAAAGAAGGACGCAGGAATTGATGTCATGACCGCTCTTGATGAGGTCGGTTTAGACAGATATTGCTGCCGCCGAATGTATGTTTCACATATTGATTTGATTACAGAGGTCGCACCATTCAGTGCACCTCGCCAATGAATCGCTTGCGAACACATCCAATTCCCTACTAAAGGGCCTGTGGGTTAGCTTGGCCTATACTTGGCGGCTGGGGGCCGTCAGACCCCAGTTCAAATCTGGGCAGGCCCATTTTTACATGTGAGTCCCTATTTGTCTCAAATTGAGTCTCCGTAGGAGACTCGAAGGGAATGAGTTCATGGTAGATGAGAGCCCACCGCTCATTATGAGAATCCGCGCGTTAGTGCTGACTGCCATTGTTATACTATCTTCAATTACATCGGTAATTGCTAGTGATACCGTGACTACACAAGATGTAGAAATTTCTGGAAATCATACCATGACTGGAAATTATACAGTTAGCAAAGGCACGACATTGACTTTGAAACCAGGCGCAATAATCGATATGGAAAATTATTGGTTGAAGGTTGATGGAAACCTAGTCGCAGACAATGCAACAATTATGTCTTCAATCCAAACAACAGGTGCTGGATCTCACAATGCCGGAGTTTGGGATTCTCTCACAATTTCTTCTACAGGTTCGGCATCATTGGACAATGTAACAGTCTCTAATGCGAAATCTTGCTTGATTGTTGATGGCTTACTGCAAGCCAAACACCTTGCTGTTGCTGATTGTTTAATCGGAATCGAAGTTGCAGGTTCAGCAACTATTGAAGACTTCGTGGCAAATGATGTAGATGTAGACGGAGTAAGAGTAACCGGAGATGCCGATATTTCAGATGGTGAATTATCCGATATGTCTGGAGGGATTCATTCAAGTGGCGATTTAGTTCTGAATGATGTTGGGTTCATGAATGCAGGAACGGGAGTCACTCTGACTGGAGGTACAGCCGACTTGGCAGATTTAGAATTCCTTTCTGGAGTAGGAAATGCAGTCAGTATTTCTGCAGGTGTTAGCGGAGATATCGAAGGAATGTCTGGGACTTCGACCAACGCTATCGTATCTATGGACTCAGCAGGCTTTACAATTTCAGATGTTAACATGTCAGGAGAACGCCTCGTTAATTCCTGGTCGGCAGGAAACCTGACAATATCTGACGCAGTGTACGTTTCAACCAGTGGCGAGACTCCAATCGATATACGAACCTCCGGAACTGTCACATTATCAGATATCGAACTCGACGGCTCATTCAATTCAAATCAAGGATCGTTTGATGCTCCTTGGATTGGCATGGCTCTAACAGGTAGTGGCGACTACATAATCGATTCATCTACTATCAAATCTACAGACTCAGCATTGAAAGCTAGCGGTACAGGAACTTTAACAATTACAGATTCCACATTTATGTCTGATAGAATCGGTATGGAATTTTCAGGGATTTCAGCAACAACTATGGATGGCGTAGTGATTAATATTTCATCAGATGGAGAAATGGGAATTGACATTCTCCAAGGTAGCCATACATTCACAGATTTAGAGGTAAACATGCCATTCAATCAATTTGCTACCGGCAGCACTGGAATAAACGCATGGTGGTGCGATATATCTGGCCAAGAGGTTTCAGTAAACGGATTCGCAAATAGTATCTCTGTATTTGAAGCAGTTCTCAATACCGATGACCTTATTCTTCTAGATTCAGCTAAACAAGGCCTCTATGCATCATCCTCAATGGTTTCTGTGAATGATTTATTCGAGACAAGAGTTGCAGATAACGGGTTAATTCTTTCTTCTTCTTCAGCGGTAATTCGTACTTGGGATGCAAGTTATCACGATGATGGAGGAGTAATAGATTCAGAATCTGAAGCCACGGTTTGGTCTCTTGCAGCGCTTGGTAACCTCTATGCCGATGTAACTGGAGACGGGACCCTAAACTATGGGACAAGTCAGACACTTAATCTCAACACAGCAACCGATAACCGAATTTGGGATATGGCTGTAACTTTTGAAGATCTTACTGGAAATCCAGTAGATGCTGATTGGACAGTATTAGGTTTCAGCGGTACGGCAACTGGCGGAATGGACACATTACCGGTGAGCGAAATCGGATCTAAGATTGTTGCAACATATGCGGGAGTTGGCGCTCAGTCCACACCAAATGGGGTCCAAGGAGGAACTCACACAATG
This sequence comes from Candidatus Poseidoniaceae archaeon, assembly GCA_045568475.1. Lineage (GTDB taxonomy): Archaea > Thermoplasmatota > Poseidoniia > Poseidoniales > Poseidoniaceae > MGIIa-K1. The sequence continues at coordinate 13,608 of JBJLAY010000051.1, forward strand.
CAAGTTCCAATTATGCCACAAAGTGATTGGACATTAACTGGAGGAACCATGGTGGTACTGGGGCCGACAGCCGATGGTTCTCCGCACATGGCAGGGGGTAACGTAACCATTCCTCCAAACGCACAATTATTCTTACAAGATACAACACTTGAGTTGCCAGAAGGAGCGAAACTAACTGTAGATAGCTACGGTGACTTCGAAGGTTCAAATGGGCACTTGATGGGCGATGTAATTTCTCATTCAGCAGATTTCAGCGACTCTCCAACTTCAAGCATGACAATCCACGGTGATGTCCTATGGACCTCTTGCCAGAATGATATTGAATTGTACAACCTCCAAGTTCTGGGCGACGTTCAACTCGACAATTCGTGCAAGGTAAAGATCACTTCAGGAGAGACGGTTGGCCAGGTAGTTATTGGAGTTGGAGCAGCATTCGAGATAATAAACACTCTAGAAATAACAGTTCTAGATAAGGGCGAACCTGTACAGGGAGCCACAGTTTCAGGGTTCCTCGATGGTCAAAGTATCAATACTGGCGCAGATGGCAAGGCCAGCAAATCAGTTACTGCATTGTTGGTAGACTCTAGTGGAGCCACAGTAACAGGCATGATGCCTATAACCATGCAGTGGGGATCAATTACCGATTACAAAGCATGGAACACATCCTCGTCTTTGGATTATACATTTACAGCATCAACAATTGACGGCGGATCATTAACAGAATGGCTAGAATTAGAGAAAGCATGGAGTCCGTACCATCTTTCAAGCGATTTGATCATTCCTCAAGGACAGACCATGACAGTCAACGATGGTGTAGCATTACGTGTTGGCGAAGACGTAACTATTACCGTTGAGGGAACATTCAATTCAGGATATTCAACAATCAAGTCAACCGGAAATGGTTTCTGGGGCGGCCTTATAATTGGCGATAACGCAGAAACAACAGCATCAATTCTTGGAACAAGAATGGAGGAAGGCTCACCAATAATGGTAATAGATGGTGAAGCAGATGTGGTGGTCAGTAATGCAAGACTATCTCGTTCAAGTAGTGCTGAGCCACTGGTAAGAATCACTAATGCGGCATCAGGAAGTATGCAAATCATTTCAACAGACTTGGTAGATTCGGCATCTCATTGTATCGAAGCTCAAGGTTCAACGTCACTGGTTTTACAACAAGTAGTAACTCAATCATGCGCTTCTAATTCGTTATGGGCAAGAGGTCTACCAGTGTCTATTACAGACTTCACAGCTTCCCAAAAGGTCGACCTTGGAGGCATTACTGGAACAATGTCTGGACTTACTGGCGGAGACCTCCATGTTAACAACCTAGACGGATTTATGATGTCTGATTTAACATTGACATCTATCAACGGTTCAGATAACCGTGAAATAACAATTGACGGTGCAATAGTTAGCGGTGCACCAGCCGTAGATTTGGATAATACCGCAGGCAGTATCACAGATTTACAAATTGATTGTGGAGGCAGCGGTGTTGGCCTTATGGCTCACCATGGCAGAGCCTCCTCTTCACTATCTATCGCCGACTCAACAATCTCGTCATGTACAAAGGGAATCGATTTGCACACAGATGGCGAATCTGCTGCAATGATTCTAACAAACGTAGAGATCGATTCTTTAGTGGCTATTTCTAGCGATGGAAACAATTTGGTAATCAATGATGGAGAACTCAACGGAAGTCTCGATATTAATTCAGCAGATGTCAATTTGTTCGATGTAGAGCCTACTTCAATCTCAGGCGAAGGCGAAGTTAGAGTTTGGTCAACCCATATTTTTGATATACGGCTTAACGGTGTTTCTCAAAATGTAGATCTAGAGGTAAACTCCTTCTGGGATACTCAAAATTTCCAAGGCAGCAGTATTCAAGCTCCAATTCTCTGGAAATATTGCGTAGGAGAAGGCGGACCATTCTGTGACTTCACACCCGAGACAATCAATGTTTTAGCATCTGCAGAAGGTCTTCCATTACTAAATCAAAGCTATGATTATGGGTTTGATGCTAATGAAGTAATCCAGGTCAATATGATAGATAATGAAGCCCCGAATGTTCAGATAATCATTCCAGATGATGGCTTTAGAATCATGGAATCCTTGCCAATAGAAGTAAGGGCAGCAATAAGTGATGATCTAGATTCCATTGACGATTTACAGATTGTTTGGAAAGCCACAATTGGGCAGACTGAGATGATGCAATTAAACGGAGAATGGAATAATATTACTGATTTGAGTGCAGGATTGTATGTTCTTACATTGGAGGTTACAGACACCCAAGGCATGACGTCTACAGACTCTTTATCATTCGAAGTAACACTACTCGACTCAGATAATGACTGGACAAATACCTGTAATTCCGAAACCTGGTTCGATAAAGAGCAAAACGTCTTCTGCGGGCCGGATGTTTATGACACAAATGATGACAATGATGAGGTCACAGACTCTCTAGACCCTTGGCCTACAGACCCTTGTGCAAGCAGAGACACAGATAATGATGGTCAGCCAGATGATTTGCATTGCCCACTCGGAGTAAGCACATGGCTTACCGCAGACCCTGATGATGACGGTGACGGAATTCCTGATGTTTCAGAGTCCGCAGAATCAACTGAGGATTCATCAAGCAGCCCTGTAGTAATCATATTGTTTGTAGCCATGTTCTTAGCAGCAGGGTTATTCATGCTTAGGCAGAAGAAGCAGGACGTGGAGTGATGGCCGAGTTAGCCAACGCATTACCTGACCCAGAAGGAATGGCTCAGTTTTGCGTTGCAGTATTGGCAGTAATAGTTGCGTGGGATGCTTGGTGGTTAGGCCGACAAAGAATCGACATACCCTCGCTTGGAGATTTGCCTAACTCAGGTTATGCTTGGGAATCTAATCAGTCACAGGAAGTTTCTCGGCAGTGGGCCAATTTGATGACCATGGGTGCAATGATGGTGTTGCCCTGGATGCTAGCCGAATTATCGGATACACCCATATTATGGGTATGGATTTGGGATATTTTGTTAGCGCTTCATTTGATCTCTTTGTTATTGCCTAAGCGCTACGCAATCACAGCAACCCATCTATTCGCTGATGGTCAGAGATATGAATGGAATCGATTGAAGATGGC
>JBJLAY010000052.1:0-16697 GCA_045568475.1 Candidatus Poseidoniaceae archaeon
TGAGTTATACCGCTCATGACATGTCTTTCTTCGACTTCAGCAAGTTTAGACTTAAGTCTCCAAGACAAAAACCACACTGCGACCCCGACTCCTACAATGTTAAGGACCCAAATCCAGATTGGTATATCCATAACTTAACCTCAGAGTGGGGGTAAAATATCGATGTCGACATCTCCCGTTGGGATTCCGATGCATCCAAGTCTTGCGCCTTCTTCTACAATCTCTTCATCCAACCCGGGAGTCAGAGGTTCTGGAATACTTACATCACCAGAAAGAAGGGTTACCATGCAGGAACCACAGTTACCGCTAGTACAGTTTGTCGGTATGTCGACATTTGCAGCGTAAGCATGTTCTACTAGCGATTTGCCAGGAATCTCAGTTGTTTGCCCAAGCAGCTTAGCGCCACGAAGGAAACGGATGAGCCCCATATTAGCACCTCAACGATCTTCCCAACGTGACCATCGGCCTGTTTGCTTGTTGAAGTAAAGTCCAGCCTTCTTCATCCACTTGTTGAACTTGGTTGCTCCTGCACCAGTTCTCAAGATGAAGTCTTCTCGATCTTCTTGTGCCTGAATGTATCCCTTTGCAGCTAATGTTTGGTCAATCCAATCATTGATACTCATCAATCCACTTGTTAGAACTGATTGCTCTACCGCTTGAGTCATCGAATCTGCATCTGCACCGGTCTGAACTAATTCTGCCTTAACCAATTCATTGATTGTAGCAAAGTCTTGTGATGCAGGTCTAGGTGGAACTGGGTTCCTTGGACGAGCGTCTGGGTCGATTTCGATTCTTCCGCCATTTTCCATAATTGTATCAACTGCGGATGAAAGACCAGGAGAGAATGGCGTTTCGCATTCCCAGCATATGAAAGACCAATTTTCTGAATCGTCTGGGTTTCTACTTGTACGTGGGTCCATCTCCTCATTACATTCAGGGCAAGCGTGGAGAATTAGTTCTGGAACAATCTTGCGACGGAAGTCTACAATATCCTGTGGAGTCCCTTCTAATTCCAACATCTCGTGGTCACGAGCAGCTTCTAAACCACGTGTTTCCAGTTGGTCACGAATCTTAACTTTCTGATCATCCTTACCTTCATCGTGCAGGTTGTTTTCTAATTTGACAATGAGTTCTACCGTCTTACCTAGGCGATTCATGACTAACTTTTGAGCACGGAATGCTTCGACCTTAGCAAGTTTAAGGCGTTCTTTTTGTTCTGCTAATTCGGAGAGAACATCTTTCTGCTTACGCTTGAACTTGAGTTCTTCGATCTTGCTTTCAGGCTTACGCTCTGGAGCTAGAACCTTAGAAAGGAATCTTTCTTTACCGTGGGATTGAGGTCCTGCCGTGATGATTTCTAAAACACCATCTGCAATATCTGGCTTCAACCCATAATTCTCAACCAACTGAGATTTATCGATCTTTTTCAGATCTCCAATCTTAATTCCAGCATCTGCTAGTTGCATTGCTGTAGTTTCGTCAATTCCTCGACGTAATAGAGCCAGGTATGTGTCCTTCTTTGCCATGTGCACCCCTCCGACGAGACAGGCCGAGCGGGCGGTTAGATGTCAACCCATCGCCGCTCGCGCGTCTTCCAGAAGTCGTGCTAATTCTAGCCAATCTTCCAAATCTAAATCCTCAGGCCTTTCATCAAAAAAGTCACAATCGATAGACTGCATTGCATCGCGATAGGCTTTTGCATGCCAACCACTAACTCTAGCAATTCTTTTTGGAGCTCTTGAAAGTGTATTTCTGATTTTTTTGCGCCTTTGGGCAAATGCTTGCCGAATCAATAGTTTAGCAAGTTTGGAATTTTCGGGGGATTCTATTCTTGTCATAGTAACTAGACGTGAATGAACTTGTGGAGATGGTGTGAAACAATGCGGACCTACTCTCATCTCAAAAGTACAATCCCAATCCATCATTGTGCACATCCCAAGACTTCCTTTGTCGCTCTCCCATTCTACAACCAATCGTTCTGCGAACTCTTCTTGAACTAAGATTACTACCTCTTGAATGGAAGGCGTACGGGTGATTACATCGATCAAGGGTGACGATATTTGGTATGGAATATTTGCCACGACCTTGTTGGCAGTTGGCCATTTAATTTGTAGAGCATCCCCCTCGATTAGATTTAGTGACGGGAAATTATCTCGTAAGAACTCACAAGCTCCTGAATCCAATTCAATTGCCGTAAGAGTACATGCTGTATCCAATAGCCTCTCGGTCAAAACTCCGGGACCAGGCCCTATCTCGATAACATGATCTTCAGGTTTTACATTTGACAACTTCATTGTCTCATCTAAAACTTCTTCATTGTTTAGGAAATGTTGCCCAAGAGATTTGATGTTATCCTGACGCATTCGCAGGCGTTCTATCAGAACACGGGCTCCGTGGCCCATGTGAATCACTCATCCTGACGAAGTAGCAAATCGATCAAACGAGGTTGAAGTTCCCTATCTTCTATTTCTGAAACAAGGCGCTTAGCAAGAAGTTCAGGGGCATTAATACTGCAGTCTTCATTCAGTTGAGTGAAACTTTCCCACCCTGCACGACCACGGCTTGCAACCATTTCCAAGGCTTTCTTGTTTCCAACTCCAGCCAATAATTCGAATGCGTGCATCTTCAGTGAAAGGTTACCTGCACGGTTGAAGAATTGTTGAAGGAATATTTCAGGAGTATCTTCGATAAATTGCTGAATAACAAATGGCATCTCCATCGATGATGAATTTGACAAATCACGGATTCTAGCAAAACCAAGGATATCTTGGACTACATCTCTTTTGGAGTGGTCTATTCCCATGTATAGGCGGTCACCAACCATCTGGAGAGGCGAGTTGGGCTTAGCGCGAAGTCTGATTACGTGAAGAGATGGTTCTGTAACTACAACTACAACTCCGCCTACTTCGGGATGATCTATCACTCTACACCATTCTACCTTGAGTAAAGGGTCTGACTTTTCAGAACGTTGATTTCTGCGCTGGCCGCCACGACGATCGTTACGCATTTCGCTCACCAACCGTCGGGGTTCACTCAACACCGACATTCTGGCGCACAATGTCGAGCACTGCTTCAACATCTCCGCCATCGATGGAAATACGTCGGCTAGCAATAACCGCACGCACATCATCAGAATGCATTGGCATAAGTTCTGCTAGTTTAGCAGCTAGTTCAGGGTACTTCTGGAATAGTTCGATTTCCATGATTGCATTGAAAATGTCAGTGAAAACCTTTGGCTCAGTAGAGTAACCATTTCGGTTACCACTAGCCGCCCACTCAGCATGCTGTAGTGCTGCTTTCTGTTCGTAAGTTAGGAAACCACGGCGCTCTTGAGCATCCAGTAGCATATCTCTTACAGATGAAAAGTCTGTGAATGTACCATCATCAGTCATTAGAATCACTCCAGTGGTTTGAGGTGCTCTGGACGAGCGACAACGGTCTTCTTCATGTTACCGTCTTTAACAGCAACAACCCAAGCCTTACCTTGGCGCTTCTGAATAAATCCGGTTCTACCTTGGAATCTGCGATGAGGCATTCCCATCTGTTGTCCACCGTCTAAAACGATGGCAACACGGTCGCCTTCAGAGTACTCATGCATGATACGAGAAATGCTTACGCGTCCTCTCTGATGGCGTCCTCTGCGTAGTATACTGCGTGTGCCTTGGCGTTGGCCTTTGGATTTCTGCATGTTCTTCGCACTCCTGCTTCTAGTGTCATTAGACCATTCGAAGCAACCTGCCGACCCACCCGGCGCATATAAGCACCGCGACGCGCTTAATCTGCGTGTATATCGGCTACATCAAGCCATTCCACAGTACATTTTGCCTTGATTAGTGAAGCGACTGAAGGCTGAGTTCTTCCTCCGTCCCCATGAACTGTTTCTTTGACATACGTGCCAGATTCACATCTTAGATCGAATTGACCTCTCAATATTCCATCATCGCCGACTTCGATTGAAGGGGCAGATGTTTCTATGACTTTACGACGCCTAATCTTGTCTGCACGGCGGTGAGCGACTCTTTCAGGAGTCCTCTGAGCTAATGTACAACCCTGCAACTTTTCCATGATTTCCAAAATATAATCTTGATCTGGCAATGGAAGGGTTTCTTCCTTGAAATTGCTTAACCTATCAATTAGAACATCTTTAGTTCCACTTTTCCTGACACCTTTTTCTTCACATAAAGCAACAAGTTCATCTTTTTTCAATTGCGAGTAATCTATTTGTTCAGGCTCTTCTTTCTGCTTTCGCTTCTTTCCAGTGTGATGGTCTTTACGCCTACGGTTACGATCCTGATTATTCTTCGGCACTTCCATAACTTGAGTCAATTCATCTAGTTCCGCCTGAGTAAGAGGTTCAATTCGGTACTTTATCCGATAAGACTTCTCTGCAGGCGTGTCTTTTACTCTAACAACTTCGCTACGGTTTGATGGCCGCATGTCTGAAACTTCTAGCATACCGCCTGCTGCATCGTTGATTGTTTTCATTAACATATCACAATCGATATCTCGCTTAATTGGCTTCTTTAATTCGATTACAAATGGTCGCCCTCTCCCTAAGCAACGCACATCAATATCTTCCCTTCCCATTCCATGGAATGCATGTTCCTTACTACCGAATATATCCAGCAAAGGATCGCCTATCAAGCCTTGAACAGATGAAAGGTATTGCAAACCGGTCTGGTCACATTTGAGGCACCCTCTGCCCTTGCAAGACCGGCATGGCCACTTTGTTTGAGGGATTCCTCTTTCCAATTTACGATATCTACCATACATGTAGTGTGAACGAATGTCTAATTCTACAGTGAGCGTAAGTACATCGATTAATGCAAGAATTTCCGGCTTATCTATTACCAACTTAACTCCAAAGTCTATGGCGTTTAATTGATGGGCGACTTCTTCGACCAAACTAGATTTCAAAGGAAGAGAACCGCCTGCTCCGAATCGCTTGCGTAAGTGATCTTCGGCCTCAGTCTGGTCTTTGGGTATTCTAGCACCCAACTGTAGACGGGAGCATTCTCTTTCTCCAACTGCTTCTTTGATTAGTTCGGCCAACAATGGTGCTTCTTCAAACAAATTTTCACAGAAAGGGCACAATGGCTCAATTTCACGTGCTTTTGACATGGTAGAATCTGTCTCCACAATTGATGCTCTTATTTCGATTCCAGATTCAAGGACTGTTTGGCCGAATCTCTTTTTCCCGCCTACTCTTCCAAGGCAGTGATTACAAGTTCCAATCCTAACCAAATGTTTGAGACCTGCTGGTCGAGGAGCAGGTGGAATTTCTTCCTCACCGGTATCCAACTGAAGATTTTCACCATCCCATTCGGGTTCCTGGACAATTTTTGGTTCTTCACTGGATTCGTCCCAAAGGGAATAATCTGTAGCACCGAAGCCTGCATTAGCGTATGACATCCAGTCTTCATCATCATCGGAATTATCCTTTGAAGTATCCTTGTCAGACATAATATCACCATTCCAAGAAGGGGCCAACCCCTGTCTGGAACGAATGTGGCGACCAGCAACCCCCTCAAAACCTCTTCCTTTGAAATGGGATTATTCAAGAACTATGGACGTCCATGTTGAACCATGGCGGGTGAAGCGGTAGAGGTCGGCCAGTTCGTTGCCCTCGCACGCAAATCCTTAGTCAACGAACCATACCTTGCCAATGCAGCGATTATTGGTGAGTTAACTAAGTTGACATTGGCTAGGTCAGGACATTCATATTTCACGCTCACAGATAACAACGGTTCGATTGATTGTGTGCTATTTAATGGCAATAATTCATTTGATTCACAAGACATCAAAGTCGGAAACAAGTTGGTTGCTTTAGGAGGAATTGATGTCTATGTAAAAACAGGCAGAATGCAATTTAAAGCAAGTCGAGTACAGCCAGTCAAGACTATTGGTGAACTAGAAAAAACTCGGCAGGAGCTGATTCAGAAGTGGCAGTATGATGGTACGATGGATAGACCAAGGTTAATCGCCCCCTTGATTCCGAAGAAACTGCACATCATAACCGGAGCTGGAAGTGCTGCTTTGTCTGACATGGAACGCCTGATTTCAGACAGATGGCCTAACTTTTCATACACATTGATTCCTGTTTTAGTACAGGGCGATTCCGCGCCAGGACAGATAATAAAAGCCCTAGAAATCGCTTCTAAATCTGCTGATCTAATCATTGTTGGAAGAGGAGGAGGTTCTCCTGAAGACCTTTGGTCTTTCAACCTAGAATCGGTGTGTCAAGCAATAATTGACTGCCCGGTACCAGTAGTTAGTGCAGTAGGGCATGAATCCGATTATATGGTCAGCGACATGATTGCAGATATTCGAGCATCCACTCCATCAAACGCTATTGAAAGAGTGGTTCCGATTAAGGAGGATTTAATTGCAATTATTGCGCAAGCAACTGACCGTCTAGATTTCGCCATTGACCGGTTATTCATTAGGAATAATGAAAAAATTGGCAACTTGATTATCCGATTAAGTGCAGCACCGATGCGAGGAATCTCAAACGCTCGATTAAAACAGTCTCAATTATCTGGCCGAATTAATTCTGCTACTGACAGATTACTGATGCGCGAGAAAAATCGCCTGACAGGTTTTGCCTCTATTCTGAAATCAACAAATCCAACAAATGTACTTGAAAGAGGATATTCGATGACTGTGAATGAAAAGGGAGTACCGGTGACAAGCATCGTTGGATTGAAGTCAGGTGACTCTCTCACGGTAGTATTGAAGGACGGTCAGGTGCAAACTGAGGTGAAAGAATGAGTTATGCAGAATCGATGAAAAGGCTTGAAGAAATTGTTGCCGCTTTAGAAGCAGGAGGGGCTGATCTTGATGAAACTCTGAAGTTGTTTGAGGAAGGATCGAAACTGCTCAAAGAATGTAAGGCCGAACTTTCACAAGCAGAAGGAAAGGTAGAGCAACTACGTTTGGAGGATGTTGAGTGAGCCGTAAGCATGCAGCCTTGCAAAGAAAAGTTGTTCGTCTTGCGGCAGATTGGAAAGATCCGCATGACCAAGACTCATGGGCAAGTAGAGATATTGTTCAAAATATCGAAGTCAAAGAAGACGGTGAAGTAACAATAACCGTAAAACCAAACCGGCCTCATTGTCCTTGTTGCTTGCTAGATTTGGATTCTTTCAAACAGAAATTATGTCAAATCAAGGGCGTTATGTTTGCCACCATAAATGTGGTTGGAGTTCCAGACAGTGCCCGCTGGAATCGAACACTCAATCGATGATTTGTCTTCTAAGCATAAACTAGCTTTTTTCATATGTTGCGAGATGATATATCATGGAAGAAGAATGGAATGATTTCGCTCAGAGTGAAGACGATGAGCCAAAATTGTTGACTAAAATTATTCTTATTTTTGCCGTTGTTGCAATGGTAATGGTGTTTTTCTTAGGAATGTGAAAGCCATTTAGAATCGTTTCCATCTGAGGTAATAATGCAGGTTTCAACATAATTTCTTGCTAACTCTAGGAAACATGATATACACTTCGAAAGCGCACCGTATTTGGGTCTCTCAATGAAATATCAACTAAGGTGCCTGTCAACGCAGGAATTGATCGATGACGATTATACGCTCCACCATACTGAAGGGGCTTTGCTTCATACCGAATATGGGCCCGAACTCTCGATAAAAAATGAGAAAAAGGGTCTGTTTAAATTCCAAAACTGGATGCCTCATGAAGGAGTTTCAGAGAACTTGGCAGGAACTGTCACCTACAAGTCGACTCAGTTAGAAGAAGCGTTAGGAATGACTGATTTATGGATAACTTTTCATGGATACTGGCCTGAAAAAGGAGGTATGTGCCCTACTGGTTCATTCAAAGATATGGAAGCCGTTCCAACTTTGATGCGATTAAGAGAGAAAGGCTGTAGTGGAATGATATGTGCTAGTGCAGGTAATACTGCTAGAGCATTTTCATACTTCTGTGGGCTAGAAAACTTCCCACTGATTATAGTGGTTGGAAAGGAACATGCTAAGAGGCTATATGTCCCCTCCGGCCACCCTAGTGAATCAGTAAAATTGGTTGTAATTGAGGATGGAGATTACTACGATGCAAAGATATTCGCAAAGAAGATTTCTCAGCATTTAGACAATTGGCAAATGGAAGGAGGAATCCACAATGTTGCTCGTAGAGATGGAATTGGAAGTCTGATTGTTGATGCCGCATACACAATTGGCAAGCTACCAATGCATTATTTCCAGGGTATAGGCGGAGGACCAGGCCCTGTAGGGGTTAACGAAATGGCAAACCGACTAATTGAATCTGGGTTATTCGATGGCCCTGTCCCTAGGCAACACGTAAGCCAGAATGAAGAGCACAGTCCAATACACAACGCTTGGCAAGCAGGAAGATCTGCTCTAATCGACTCAGATTTCCCTGAAGACGAAGTTGAAGTTTTCTCAGATTACTTGCTGAACAAGGCTCCTGCTTACGAAGTCAAAGGCGGAGTTTATGACATCCTCAAAGAGTCTAATGGCCAGACCTATGTCGTGTCAAGAGAGGATGCAATAAAGGCCAAAGAATTGTTTGAATCGATTGAGGGAATCGATGTCATGACCCCTGCAGCTGTCGCACTAGCAAGTATGATTCAAGCTTTAGAAAACGGTGACATCAAGGCTGATGAATGTACTGTTTTGAACGTTAGCGGAGGAGGAGTTGAGCGAATGAAGAAAGACCTTGAAACTGTTCAGATCACCCCTTGGAAGGTAGTTTCAAAGAATGATGATGTTCAGTCAGTAATTCAAGAATTACTTTGATTGTAACTCACCCAATAAACTCAGTTTGGATTGTCTCCACCTGAGGTAGGAATAGGCAGGAATTGAGGTTGAAATCACTGCTGCAAACCAGCAGATAAGAGTGCCAATAAGAATTCCATATTCTGGTAAAGCCCACGGCGCTATCAGTGAATAAACAGCCACAGAGGAGCCGCCTAGCATCATTGGCCCTGCTGCACCTGTTGGAACATCAGATCCTTGAGCCATCCAAAGCGCAACCATTGTAGTCAAGAAAATCGCTGGGAAAACTGAAGCCAAACCTGCAATGATTGGCTGGCCCATACTCGATAATTGTACTGCGATTCCAATAGCGGTTGCTGCTGCTAATCCGCGCATCAGTAGAACTTGCTTAGTCACGGAATTCTTTCCCTTCGGGGCTTTTTGGGGAACCCATGTCATCCATATTCCAAGTCCGAGAAGTGCAACCAATCCAGCAACACCAACCATGTTTTCAGAAAAATGATTGAGAGCTTCAGTTAGTGAAACTGTCATCAACAATGCCAGGATTGACCAGAAGGCTAGGGAAATAAATGTCATTTGAGCAAGGGTTACTCCTTGTTTCATTCTAGGATATACGACCCATGATGCTACGAATAGAGCGTTTAGTAACATCCAGAATGGAATCAGGGACATGCTGGTAGCAAGATCATCTGATCCACCTTCAACATACATTCCGATGGTTGCTGGAACAATAGTTGTAGGAAGAGTACCAAGTATTCCGCCAATTATGCCACCCCACTTCTCAATGGCTACAGTGACTAGAATTGCTACAATTCCAGCGAATAGGGCTGCAAGAAGTACGGAGTACACTAACTCCTTCGAAATGCATTACCTGTATTGTTGTTTGTTAACAATTCAAAGGAAACGATTCAGCCTAGTCTGCAAGCGTTCCATGCCGCCTCCAGCCCATTGCTTCTTCACAATACCATCGACATAGATTGCATTGAATGGCAAGATGTCTATATTCGAAACCCACTCATTTTCTATTTTGAATTGAGCTAACCCCGGGCTGTCCAGCAATAATTTCCCTAACCTGACATTCTCAGGAATTTCATAGGCCTCCAGTTCTGAAAACCATTTGTCACACAATTGGCAATCTGTTTTGCTTAGAATCAATACAGATACGGGAGAAGAGAGGAATTCTTTCCAAGTTGAATTATTCAAAACCTCCATGATTAGCCCCCCACTTATGTTACAATTTGTTGCAAAATGTTCTACTACAAATTGATATGTGGAAACCGATTCGGTATTATGGGGCGAATATATGAGAGATATGGTTGGCGAAGGCAAATGTCCGGTAATGCACGGGGCGACTACAACGAATAACACAGGTACTACCAATCAAGATTGGTGGCCTAATCAATTGAACTTGAATATTCTTCATCAGCATGATAAGAAATCAAGTCCAATGGAAGATAACTTCGTCTACAAAGACGCATTTAATACTCTAGACTATGCTGCAATGAAGAAAGATCTTCATGCTTTAATGACAGATAGTCAAGACTGGTGGCCTGCTGATTACGGCCATTATGGGCCATTCTTTATTCGCATGACATGGCACGCTGCTGGAACCTACAGAATCGGTGACGGGCGTGGCGGTGCTAGCACAGGCGCTCAAAGATTCGCACCACTAAACAGCTGGCCAGACAACGGTAACCTCGACAAGGCTCGTAGACTTCTTTGGCCAATTAAGCAAAAGTATGGAAACAAGATTAGTTGGGCTGACCTGTTAGTCCTAACTGGAATTGTTGCTATTGAATCCATGGGCGGCCCTGTCTTTGGTTTCGGCGCAGGAAGGCCAGATATCTGGCACCCTGAAGAAGACATCTATTGGGGTAGCGAAGATGAATGGCTTGGTGATGACAGATACGGAGATACTCGTCAAAGTTTAGACAATCCTCTAGCTGCTGTTCAGATGGGTCTGATTTACGTTAATCCTGAAGGACCTAACAGCAATCCTGACCCTCTTCTAAGCGCTCAAGATATCAGAGAAACCTTTGCTAGAATGGCAATGGATGATGCTGAAACTGTTGCTCTAACCGCTGGTGGACACACCTTCGGTAAGGCACACGGTGCAGGCGATGCTGGGCTAGTTGGCACAGAACCTGAAGGCTCTTCGATTGAAGAACAAGGATTTGGATGGATTAGTACACACGGCTCTGGTAAAGGACGTGACACAATTACTAGCGGTATAGAAGGAGCATGGACTGCTAACCCGATTCAGTGGGACAATGGTTACTTTGATCTTCTATTCAAGTACGAAGATTCATGGGTTCTAGAAAAGAGTCCTGCTGGCGCAAACCAGTGGACACCTGCTAACCCTGACATGGAAGACATGGCACCAGATGCTGAAGATTCCTCAATGAAGGTTCCAACAATGATGACCACTGCCGATATGGCAATGATTCGTGACCCAGAATACAGAAAGATATCCAAGCACTACCACGAAAACCCTGAGGTTTTCGCAGATGCATTCGCACGTGCTTGGTTCAAACTACTTCACCGTGACATGGGACCAAAGGCTCGTTACTTAGGTCCTGATGTTCCTAGTGAAGAGTTGATTTGGCAAGACCCTGTTCCAGCAGGTAGCACATCTTACGATGTCAATGCTGTAAAGGGCGCTATCAAGTCCAGTGGATTATCGATCAGTGAAATGGTTGAAACCGCGTGGGCAAGTGCATCGACTTACCGTGGTTCTGACAACCGTGGCGGAGCAAATGGCGCTCGTATCAGACTTGCACCTCAGAAGGATTGGCAAGCAAACAAACCAGAACAACTTTCCAAAGTTCTTGCAACCCTAACTGGAATTGCAGAAGCACATGGAGCGAGTATTGCAGATACAATTGTACTAGCTGGAAATGTTGGTATCGAGATGGCCAGTGGAGCCGAAGTACCATTCATGCCAGGTCGTGGAGATTCTACTGACGAGCAAACCGATGCTGATTCATTCGCAGTTCTTGAGCCACGTTCATGTGGATTCAGAAACTTCCTGAAGAAGAACTACTCGGTAAGCCCTGAAGAGATGATGCTTGACAGAGCTCAACTCCTAGGATTAACCGCTCCTGAAATGACAGTACTAGTAGGTGGTATGAGATCACTTGGAGTATCTTCTGATGACAGAGGACTATTTGCAGATGGGTCAACCCTATCCAATGAATGGTTCAACACTCTAATGGATATGAATGTTAAGTGGACGCCAACTGGAAGCAACTCTTACGATGCTCATGACCGTTCAACTGGTGAGAAGGTTCGCAGCGCAACAAGGTATGACCTAGTATTCGGAAGCAATTCACAACTACGTGCAATTGCTGAAGTTTATGCACAAGATGACAGCAAAGACAAGTTTGTTGCTGACTTCATCGCAGCATGGAACAAGGTCATGAATGCTGACAGATTTGATGCTGCTTGAATCTAACTGGTTCAACCAAACGAATATACGCCGGCGATTATTGGGCGCTTCATGGTTAAAATCGGAGATACAGCCCCTGCGTTCACCTTGAAAAATACTGGAAAGAGTGACGTAACACTAGCAGATTACATTGGTCAAACCGTCGTTCTGGCATTTTACCCAGGTGCTTTTACTGGCGTTTGTGACAAGGAGATGTGTGCTTTCCAGGACAACCTTGCAAAGCTCAACGATAGCAATTCAACCGTTTTGGGAATCAGTGTAGACTCCCCTTGGGCTAACGCTGAGTTTGCTCGAAAATACAACCTTGAATTCGACTTACTTTCAGATCTTGACAGAGAAGTTGTCAACAGTTACGATGCTGCATTTGTCGGACTTGGTGGAATTGATGGCTATGTTTGTGCGAACAGAGTAGTTATCGTAATCGACAAGGCTGGAGTAGTACAACATCGCTGGGTTGCAGAAAACCCAGGTGTCGAGCCTGACTATGATGCAGTAGTTGCCTTCGCAGCATCTCTGTGAAGTTATACTGCAAACGGTATTCGCTAGAACTACTCTTTGATTCAAGTTGAATCATAGGGTTGTCTAAGGGTAAAGTGAAATAGAAAATTTTAGGAAGTTAAATCATGAAAAAAAGGTTGCCAATAACAAATTCTGCAGAGTTTGATATTTCGTCAGTCAAGCTTTGGGAGGCAATCAGTGAACCAGGCAACCTGAATAATTGTCACCCATTTTGTAAATCAAACGAGATAATAAGTTGGGGAGAGGAGGCGCGTTCTGATAGGCTGATTTACCTGAACGGTTTGAACTACATTAGAACATTCAAAACTTGGGATGAGGGTTCTGGTTATACACTAGAAATTGGTAAAGAGGGAGGGCCCCAGTCATTTGTCATTTGGGAAATAGAGCCTCTCGGCGAAGAAATATCCAGACTCAACATTACTGTCTATCCATATATTTTGGACCGGTTGCCGAGCTTGTTGACTTTTATCCTCCACAGAATTTGGGTGAAGCCTCGTCTCGAAAGTTATCTCTATTCGGTAATTTCAGGATTTCGATACTACCTCAAAGAAGGTAAGAGAGTCCCGCGAAATCACTTTGGGAAGCACTCTTGGTTTTCACAGTAGCAGGTAGGCATTGGTTTTCATAAATCATTTGAGCCCTATTATAGAAGAGTGTGATTATTTTTGTATGGGATATAAGGATATAATGCAACCATATTCTACATAATAATAAATTACTATCACAGGATTAATAGTTCTAATTAAATAGTTATTACCAATGCCAAAATCGATACAGTATGAGTAATCAGATCAGCGACAGGCCTATTCCAGTAACAGTATTAACAGGGTTTCTAGGTTCAGGGAAAACTACACTTCTCAACCATATTCTAACAAGTACAGAGCACAAGATGAAATTCGCAGTAATCGAAAATGAATTTGGCGAGGTAGGTATCGATGAGGAAATCTTAGTCGAGAGTTCTGAAGAAAGTATCATTGAAGTGATGAATGGCTGTATTTGTTGTACAGTAAGGGGTGATCTAACAGAAGTACTCGATCGAATGTATGACCGAATCAAGGACTTTGATGGAGTGATTATTGAAACAACTGGTTTGGCAGACCCTGCTCCAGTGGCACAAACATTTTTCGTCGATGAAAGAGTTGCAGATCGTTACAATTTGGATGGTATAATCACAGTTGTTGATGCGAAGCATGTCATTCAACACCTCGAGGATGAAAAGCCAGAGGGTATTGAGAACGAGACTGTGGAGCAACTCGCATTTGCTGACAGGATTATGTTGAACAAGATCGACCTTGCCACAGAAGAAGAGCTCCTAAATGTGGAAAGTAAGATCAAAGCGATTAACGCATTTGCTCCAATTTATCGCACAGAAAATAGCCTGATTGACCCTAAGGAATTAATTAATATCGGCGCATTTGATTTGGAAAGAACATTAGAGATGGATCCGGAGTTCCTTGATACTGAAGCTGAACATGAGCATGACCAGCGTGTAACTTCCACAAGTTCAAAGTTTGAAGGAGAACTCAATGTTAACAAATTGCAAAATTGGATTGGAGAACTCATGCGAGATAAATCAGAAGATTTGTTTCGGTACAAAGGTGTCCTAGCTGTCAAAGGCATGGAACAAAAATATATTTTCCAAGGTGTTCATATGCTATTTGGCGGGAAATTTAGCGAAGAAATTGGTCTTTGGAAAGAAGGAGAAACACGTGAATGTCGTTTCGTATTCATCGGCAGAGACCTCGATCATGAGGCCCTCCAAGCAGGATTGATGGAATGTCTGGCAGAAGACCTTCGCTTCAATGTTGGAAGTTTTGTTTTCGCTAACGTTGGAGAATTCAAATTAGGCAAGATTTTGAAATGCTGGGACGAAGGTAATCCATACCGAGTAGAGATTCAAAATGAGGAAAAATCAAATGTCTGGGTCCCAATAGACAATGACAATTTCGTTCGAAAGAATATTTGAAAGTGAGTTATATGTCTAATCAACTTCTTGTTTGCAATGGATGTTGCTGCGGACGCATCGAAAAGGGTAACGCCAAAGTACCGATTGAAAGTCTGAAGAATGCTTGGGAAGAGAATGGTCTTGCCGAGCATATCAAACTCCGAATTTCGACATGCTTAGGCCCTTGTAGTATGAACAATGTCTCATTATTGAAAACTGAAAACGACAGGATATGGCTTGGTAAACTCACTGAAGAAGAACATTACCTAGCTCTTGTTGAATGGGGACTTGATATTGCTAGTAGAGGTAATGAGGCCGAGCTTCCTGAAATTTTAGCACCATTACAATTTGAACGTGCGGAAAATGGTTAACAAATGGATTAATTCAGTCAATGAGTGGTATGTTTATGATAAATTACAGGCAAACACTTTTCTTTATTTTCATTTTGATTTCTATGCCACTTTCAGGATGTATTGATGCATCTGAAGACAGCCCTGAATTAAAGGGTGAAACATTGGCTGAGGTCGAAAACCCTTGCTTGCAGCCCTCGCAATCTATTACTCAATCTGTAACGTCAATATTAGTCGATGGAGAAGAGAGATTGTTCAGGCTATCGGTTCCAAGCTCTGACGCTGGAACGGAACTTGCAGTGATTATTGCGTTCCACGGAGGTGGCGGTGCCGAGGAAGACTTTCAACAACAAGGCCAATTCGACCAATTAGGAGAGCAAGAAAAATTCATCATGGCTTATGCAATTGCTGAAGACGAAAGAACTCCTGCAGAAGGAGATTGGTTCCTCAATACAGCAGCAACATCTAGAGATGATAATGATTTTTCAGAATCGATAATAGATGAGTTATCTAAGGCATATTGTATAGATGATGACAGGTTATACGCTATTGGTTATTCATTGGGATCAATGTATACCTATGAAATCGCATGCCAGTTGAATGACCGATTTGCTGCAGTTGCATCTTTTGCTGGCACCATGCCTGTTAGTCCTGAAACTTGTAACCTAAGTGGGAGTATTGCTGTAATGCATATTCATGGGAAATTAGATTACATCATAGATTACGATGAAGATTGGGATTGGAAAGATGGTGAAATGGAAGGGGTTGGGACTATGAGTAACATACCTGGAATGATTGATTATTGGGCTCAAAAATCTAATTGCCAAAATGGAAACACTCATGCGCATTTGTTCGACGGAGATGATGTAGAGCACATCGTACACAGTGATTGTGATGGAGATGTAAGAATAGAGCATTATGGAATGGAAGCACAAGAGCATACTTGGCCCAATGAAGTAGATGGAACTGCTACCTACCAGTTAATGTGGAATTTCCTCAGTGGTTTTACAAACTGAAGGATCAATTTTGGTCGGCTTGAACTGAACGATTAGCATTACCCAGCCCGATAACAAAGTTCCTGCAAGAACACGGTCTAAAGTGGAAACAAGCCACAAACCTGTGTAAAATATGGCAATGAAACTAGCAAGGCCGATTACAAGTAATGGTGCGATTTTGGGTTTGGGATGAAGGAAACTGTAAGCAAGGTAGCCTCCTCCATAGTAAGCAAATAAGTAAGCAAATACGACATATGTTATTCCCAAAAGTAACCCAAATATAGCAAACTCTGGCATCAACTTCGGTCGTAAGATGATTAGTTCAATAACTAAGAATATGGCAGCAAAATTGTGCATTACCTGTTCATGAAAAAGGAACATGTGATCTACATTGCGACCTAGTTTTGCTTCATCTGGTAAAATAACGTGCCGAACGATAGTAGCTGTGAGGAAGGCAATGGCGATACCTGTACAAAACGCAAACACCTGGATTTGAGAAAGGAAATGAGGGCTTGCGATATCAAAATAATCTAGCACCTGAATTAAAGTTGCACTAGCGAAATAAATCACATTTACCAATAATGTCCAACTACTGAAGGTGATGAATTTAGCAATTCCTTCCGGGTGATAAATCTGCTCTTCAGAACTTTTTATCATCAAAACTCGCATATTTCCGGGCCCACAA
>JBJLAY010000053.1:0-16694 GCA_045568475.1 Candidatus Poseidoniaceae archaeon
CCAATATCTCCAGGATTACATGGTTTGCCGTCACCATTACTATCTTGATATATAGGGTCGAGGGCTAGACAATCGCCATCGTCATCAACTTGCCCGTCTCCATCAGCATCTCCCCATGGGTCTTCATCGGTTAGTCCATCTCCGTCATTGTCAGTAGGCTCTTTGCCGTAGTAAAATGCAATTGTTTCCATCAATAGAATTGGAGTTTGATAACTCATCCATTCTCTAGCGTGATGGTTTCCAACAATCATGACATCAGGTCGGTCTGCGTAGTTACCTGTATCGCCATTGAATTGATTGTATTCACCGCCATCAACCTCTCCAGTAATCTTCAACCAAGGTGAGGAATGACCGTAAAACCATCCTTCATAGGTATCTTTACTGGTTTCTTGACCTCTAGCGTTCATTCCACCATTCAATCCCTCAAGGAATTGGAAAATATCAGGATTCTCTTGAGCGAGTACCATCATTCTTGTTTTCATGGTCTCGTAAGTGTGATATTCTTTGAATTGTAGAATTTCGTTACCACCCCAAGGAAACACATAATCACAAACTTCTATCAGCTCACCTTCATCATTGGTCATTTCTGAATCTTCACATTCGACGTATATGCCTTCATTGTTTAGATCCCAAGTCTCACTAGGTGACTTTTCATTTTCTGGTTCTTCTTCGTTAGCGTCAGCGGTATATGATGCACTAACCATAGGCGAAAGTAAAGATAGCAAAAACGGTAGAAGTAGTATAGCGAGCGAAGACTTTCGGGATTCAAACAGCATGGCTACCGGTTAGGCCAAGACCCACCCCCTCTTCAAATCGTCGTGTCTGTGAAATAGCCCCCTAAGGGGGCTGTATGAAAATTTGCAAGGGAAAATAACTTCACCAATGGGCCGTCACCTAAGTGATATGCAACAGTTGATTGAACTTATCCCAGGTCATGACAAAGAGATTTTAGGAGTTAGTGCAGAGAGTATAATTTCTGCACTTCTTCTACTGATTTTCATATTGATTGTTCGAGAATTGACAGGGATGATTATTCCAAAGATTTTCAGCAATATCAGCGTTGGGAGTGAGGTTGCAAAAGAAGCACTGGTCGGCTCTGGTAAGGCACTTGGAGTAGCAGGTGGATGTTGGGCTGGATTGTATCTAGTTGAAGACATGGCGTGGTTGGTATCATCTTTACAATTAATCATGGTCGTAGCATTGGTTGTAACTGCATTCAGATTCGTTGGAGTCATTCATGCATTCGTACTTTGGACTGATGATGACGGAGTTCTAGATGGTTCACAGAAAACTGTTGTTTCTGCAGCAGAAAGTATCATGCGATTTTTAATCGTAATTTTCGGCATGGTATTCATCGCCGACGCTCTAGGTTTCGACCTCACAACAATGGTAGCAGGATTAGGAATCACTGGCTTGGCATTGGCACTAGCTGCTCAAGATACAATTTCCAATATTTTCGGAGCTACAACTGTTCTTCTAGATCGTCCATTCCAAGTTGGAGACTGGGTTGTCATAGGTACGGTTGAGGGAGAAGTAATGCAAATCGGACTGAGGACTACATTGATTAGAACAAGTTTGGATACTGTCATTACAATGCCAAATGCAAATCTAGCAAATACTCCTGTAGAGAACTGGGGCAAGCGAAGATTCCGTCGCTGGCAACCAATCTTCAAACTTGACATCAACTCAGACCCAAGCAAGGTTTCAGAATTTTGCGACGGTGTTGCAGATTTAATCGCAAGTCATGAAAAGACCATGAAAGAAGAAGATTCGTTCGCACGTGTTTCGACTTTGGGGCCTGATGCAATCGACATAGGTTGCAACATTTACTGGGACATCAATAGTGGTAAAGTTGAGCGTGAAGCAAGAGATGGTTTCCTCATCTTAGTCATGGAACTAGCAAAGGCACATGGATTGAATTTCCACGATAACCGTAGGCGTCACAGCGCTTGACGCCAATCCGGCTCAGTGTATGAGTACAATCCAGCGGATATGATCCAAATCAATGCAAAGGTCCAGTACCCGATTGAAGGGTTTTCGAACTCACCCGCTCTATCCAACCAAAAGGTTCCAAGTAAGCCAAATATCGCTAACGGAATGCCCATTTTCATGAGGCGCATATTTCCTAATTTTGCTTGTATTCTATCTACGCCTTTCAGATATTCATCAATGTCAGAGCAATCGGTTCCAAATGCTACAGCTTCAGCCTTGGATAGAATATTAAGGTCATATTTGTGATGTGCAACACCACCTGTTGCCATCCTCATTACATCCTCGTCCCAGTATTTCGATGAGATGAATTCGCGCCATTTCATCACAACTCCGTGTTCTATTGCTTGTCTAATCATGGGAAGATTTGTGTCTTCTTTCCAAAGGAGAGCATCCGACAATGGCAGAGGTACTGGGCGCATACCGTCTAATTCAATTCGAGGAATTCCAATTGTATTGAAGCTATGAGGAGCCCTCCACAATGTTCGAGTTTTCAGGGTATCTTCCATTTTTTTCAAACGAGCGTTCCAACCATATTCGTCATTTGGAGTCCCCCAACCTCCATCAATCAATGCATTATGTAATCCTGCTAATGATTTTGCAGTTATTTCCTCTGGCTTATCTTTAGGATAAATTAGAACATGGTCACCGTCTTTATCACACCCTGCCAAAGGTAATTGCAAGTGAGATTTCAAAGCAGATTTTAATTGTGGATTTCGGGAAAGTCTCGAGGCGGTTTTACCGGTAGGAATTGGAATCACTAATGCTTTGACTTCTCCTAAATCAAACCAAATGCCACGACGATCTTCTTCGATTTGTTCGAAATGTTCGACTTCAGGCCAATCTCCCCAGGTCTTTTCGTGATTATTCCACCACTCAAGGGTAAACTCTACTGGATAATGGAGGGCCTTTGTGCCCCATGATGTGTAAATTGAGGACTCGTCGTGACTTTGCACGATACCTTTGGGCCACCATGGTCGTCCCTCCATGTTTAGCCGAGGGGGTGATGGGGATTAACTCAAACGGTTGAAGCGAATGGGCGGTATAGAGGGGGCGATTAATTGGGTATCACGAATCGCCTTGGGGATGTTCTGGGCAGCGCTGTAGAAGCAAAGTTGTTGCGAGAAGTCAAAAGCCATCCTGACAAAATCAACCACCTCGCAATCATAATGGATGGGAACAGAAGGTTCGCTTGGTCCAAGGCCTTGGAAACTGATATAGGACACAAAATGGGCAAGATGAAACTTGAACAAGTTCTAGATTGGGTGCTAGAATTAGAAATTGGTTACTTTACGGTTTACGCATTATCCACGGAGAACCTAAACCGCCCTGACAGTGAATTAGAAGGTCTATTCAAGTTGTATGTTGAAGGATTGAAAGATATCGCTGACGATCCTAGAATTCATGAAAATAACGTGAAAGTGCAGATTATCGGTAAGAGAGAAATGCTACCAGAATCTGTTAATGAAGCGATTACTTATGCAGAAGAAAAAACTGCAGATTATGGAGATTACACTTTCACTGTATGTCTAGCATATGGGAGTAGAGAAGAGATGTTAGGGGCGATTAAGAGCATCGCTAAGGATCACGGTTCTGGAGAACTTCCTCTGGATTCAATCAATGAACAAGAAGTCAGTCGGAGATTGTATACTGCTGAAATGCCAGACCCTGATTTGGTAATTCGCACATCTGGAGAAGAAAGGATTTCCAATTTCCTACTATGGCAAATGGCTTACTCAGAACTTTATTTCACAGATGTATTCTGGCCTTCATTTTCCAAGAAAGAGTTCCTCAAAGCGATTCAAACATACCAAGCTCGTAAGCGAAGGTTTGGTGAGTAAAGTGTCTGCGTGCGACGATTGTGGACAGTGGCCTCAGCCATCATTAGCCGTTGATGCTATTGCAATTCGAGGCGATGAAGTTCTCTTGATTAGAAGAGGTAGTGAGCCTTGGAAAGGCATGTTGGCATTCCCTGGTGGATTTGTCGACGCAGGTGAAGACCCTGAAGTTGCTGTAATTCGAGAATTGAAAGAGGAATGTGGAATTGATGGTAAGGTGGTCAGATTGCTTTGTGTTAATGGCAAACCTGACAGGGACCCAAGAGGGCACGTAGTTTCAATCGCATACCTAGTTGCAGCATTTGATGAACCGGTTGCTGGTGATGATGCTACCAGTGCAGAATGGCATAAAATTGCTGAAGTCGAAGAATTGGCAGGAGATCATATGTCAATGCTTGAGAAGATCAAGCATTTCTGATTTCGTATTTGGCCAATCAGGAATTTCAAGAGCATCCAATAAATGCAGACCTGCTAACCAAGCAGCTAGTATCGATTCATCGTGTTCACGTGCCACGAATAAGGGATAGCCATCCTCCTGTAACCTCTCAAGAAAACCTCTCTTTGCTTTGGTTACTAGAAGTGTTGGAACTCCGAGTATCACCGCCTCACTAGCCATTGTCACCGACTGGGTAATCACTCCATTCATTCCAGAAATCATTCGATCTAAATCCCAAGGATTCCCTTCAACTTTGTTTTCATCTGCACGATGGATTGCTAATCCTTCCAGCCATGAATCGGGAATATGAAGGATTTCGTCCTCATCATGGATTCCATCTCCAACCAACTCACGAACTAGGACATCTGGGGGCTGAGAAACATCTGAAGGCCTCATGTGTGGTTGAAGATGAATGTGGCCATGTAGTCCATTTATTCGATGGATTTTGGCTTTTTTCTTCATCAGTGGACCGGATAAAGAATCGATGAAGTGGGTTGGAATTATCACATCTGTAGGTTTTGCCAAACTATGTGCTAGGTGGTTGACTTCAGTATCTGTGATGTAGATTCTTCTGGCGTTTTTAGGAGCCGCTCTCAACTCAATTGGAGCTCCAATACAGATTACTTTCTCGACTCCTTTCAATGCTTTACGAGAAATCCTAGTTCGCTTCCAAGCTTTTCTCCAACGTCCCTTTCCTACTGGACGAGGAACCCAGACTGTTCTCCTTCGCGGCATGTGGCCATCGCAATTTTCAATCATCCCTCTGACTTCAGTTCTATCGCACGCAATGATCACATCTTCGGGTGAAGACAACTCTCTCATCAATGGCGCAAGGAGGCGCGCATGTGCGGGATGGTCGATTACCCACCCTGTCGCCATGATTAGACGAGAATGACGGGCTATTTTGATGTGCCACCAATTAGTACGCCCCAATATGGGAAAGAAAGCGATTAGCGTAGATGGCGGTAAATTGTACGGCCCTTACACCCCTGGGGTGAAGGCTGGAGGCATGATTTGGCTGTCTGGACAGATAGATGTTGATGCTGGAGATGATATCAAAAGTCAGACTTCCGGGGCACTTGCGAAGATTGATGGATTACTAGAAGCGGCAGGTGTTACCAAAGAAGCAATTTGCTTTGCACAAGTACTCCTAGATGACATCAATGATTTCGCTGCAATGAATGAAGTGTACGGCGCATGGGTTGATGACATGGAAATCAAACCTGCCAGAGCCGCTTTCGAAGCGGCGCATTACCTGCTGGTGCATTGTTGAGATTGTTGTACAAGCAATAGATTCGAATTGAAGGTGAGAAGATGCCGGGCACTCCTTACCTTGAAGAAGCACCTCAGGGTTTGATGACTTGGCCAAAATTACTGAAAATTAGTATACCTATTTTGGGATCCTTAACCGCTGTTGCGTGGTGGAATGATGTTTTACTGGAGTGGGGTATTTTCCTTACTCTAGGATTAGTTGTCTCATTCATCAGTAGGCGATGAAATACATACGAGAAGACTTCCACGATGTAACATGGGCGAGTGGCCAACTCACTGTTTCAAGGCCTACGATATTCGTGGTTTATCCGGAGATGAACTGTCGGATGAATTTGCTTACAGGCTAGGTAGAGCAATGGCGGCATACCTCGATTGTACGTCTTTTGCAGTTGGGAGAGACATCAGAGAATCTAGTCCGGGTTATGCATCAAATCTGATTCAGGGCCTGGTTGACTCAGGCGTCAAAGTCTTAGATTTGGGAATCGTTTCTACTGGTTGCTTGTACCACGCATGCTGGACACTACCAGTTGATGGAGGAGTAATGGTAACTGCATCGCACTTACCAATGCCAACGCATAATGG
The DNA here is from genome assembly GCA_045568475.1 of Candidatus Poseidoniaceae archaeon. Lineage (GTDB taxonomy): Archaea > Thermoplasmatota > Poseidoniia > Poseidoniales > Poseidoniaceae > MGIIa-K1. The sequence continues at coordinate 6,118 of JBJLAY010000053.1, forward strand.
ATTCAAAATGTGTAGAGGAACGCTACCTCTAGCAGGTGAAGAGATTCAAGAATTGAAGGAAGTATTCCTTGATGGAGATTTCAAGAATGGCGATGGCGAACACATTGACCATCCTCATGAAGATGCATATCTCGAAGCAATCGTTGCCTCAACTGGTAAACTTGCAAGACCTGTGAAGGTAGCTGTAGATTGTGGTAACGCAGTTCCAGGCCCCGCCATGACTAGGTTGCTGGATATTATTGGAGCCGATCATATTGACTTGTATTGTGACTGGGATAATACCGAGCCAAATCACGGTGCAGACCCAACTCGAGAATACAACATGGTAGATTTAGCCAAGGCTGTTGTTGACAATGGTTGTGAATTAGGATTGGGCGCTGATGGAGATGGTGACAGGATTGGAGCTGTTGATGAGAACGGTGCTTTCGTTTATCCTGACCGTCTGATTGCTTTGATGGCAGATGATGTTGTAGGAACTGAGGATGGCAAAGATTTGTTGATTTACGATGTGAAGTGTTCAATGAATGTCGAGAAGGCAATTGTTGCAGCAGGTGGTAAACCAATGATGGCAAAGACTGGACATTCTTTCATGAAAAGAGTTCTTGCAGAGTATCCAAATTCGCTTATGGCTGGAGAAATGAGCGGACACATATTCATGTCTGACCGTGGATGGTATGGCTTTGATTGTTCACTTTACAATGCTGCTAGAATTCTAGAACTTTGGTCTCGCAGGGATGCTTCTTTCAGTTCGGAGTTAAACCGATTGGCGCCGAATCTGCCTACGACTGGTGAAGTGAAAGTGCCGTGTGCTGAAGAGGATAAATTGACTACAGTAGCAGCAATCACTAGGGCGTTTGATGACCATGAATCATCAACTATTGATGGAGTAAGAGTGCGCTTTGAAAAAGATGGTCAACAGTCTGGTTGGTACCTTGCACGCAAATCTAACACTGAAGCAATTCTTGTTATGAGGGTTGAAGCAAACGATCAGGAAACTCTAGATGAGATTCTTGCTATGATTGATGAGAGAGTTTCTCCGATAATTGACATCAGCAAATTGCTGTGATCATTCATCGCCTTCTTCTTCATCAGCCTCGGCTGGAGTTATTGTGTATTCAAGTGAAATCAATTCGATGGTGTAAGCCACTTCTTCACCATTGTCGTTTGTGTTGCAATTACCAGTTCCGCCTCCCTCAACGACTGTCACGGAAATGTCGAGATAATGTTCTCCTTCACCCATACCATCTCCATCGAGTAGCATGCTTATTCCTGCTTCGCTCATATTGCTAACTGTAGTTCCAACAATATCTGAAGCATGCCATTCTACTGCGATTGATTCTCCAGACAGCACCTGCCCATTGGTTGGAATCATCTCAGGATATTCTAATGATGCGCTAACCTGGTCATCTGCATTTTGATAGCCGGCGCAGGGAAATCCGCTGCCTGTTTCATCATCAGTATAAGTCAAAGTTGCCCTAACTCCAACCAAATTTTTGCCTTTGATTTCATCGCCAGCAGCATCTGAGTTTGCAATTAGTTCTAAGGTTGAACCATCGTCAATAAATTGAGAACCAGATGCTATTTCGTGGTAGGAGTATGTTCCTTCTACTGTATAATTACCAACTGGGCCACTAACACTGAAATCTGAATCTGCTTGGCCTGCTGCGTAGTAGAAATATGCAGGGAAAATCAGAGCAAATAATACCATACCTGCAACGAGAATCTGGGTTCTTTGGTCTGTTTTGATATCTTCCATCAATGACATGTTTCGCCCTCCGGTATTGTGATGTAATCGGTTCTGGTTTTCCAGTGTTTGGGTTTACTGCTTTTCCCATTTGGTCAGTCCTAACTTAGCAAATGTTTTGCGAGAACGGCGGAAAACAGGCAACAGATAGCCAATTTTACTTCGCTCGCCAAATGACCATTTCCACGGACATCTAGGGAGTGATTTAGCCCACTCACGAATTAACTCTCTTGCTTCTTCATTACCCTCGCCGCCAGGAATTGTCCATGCTGCCATGTTGATTGCACCGGCACTGCCCTTTGTCTCAGCCCAGGAATGCATTTCTAGTCCCTGAAGTGGTCCGTCAATGAGTTCTAGGCCCAGTGTCCTAGCACTTTGTGCCATTGGCATTATGATGGCAAATCGATCTACTAATCGGCTTCCTTCATGACTAGTAGTTTCCCATTCCTTTGATTCGATTAACTTACGAAAAGCTTTGATGTTCTCAATAGGCGAGGTCGAAACCTCGAGAACAAACTCCTTTCGCTTGAGCATTAACTAAACCCAAATGGTAGGATATGAAGAAGGTAGGGGTGCATTCCTCAATCGAATGCTGTAAAGGCCACATTCCCCCCTCGCTTGCGAGGGGGGTTTGTGGATGGTCCATTCACGGTCTGTCCCGCAATCCCCAGCCCAATAATGGGCGAGGTTGACCACGGACTGTGGACCGCCTGGGTAACCGTAACTGGACCCTGCTCACGCTCTAGCCCTAAGGCACACGTGTTCTATTGGATCAGTTGCGATCTTTCTAACTTCAGCCGAAGAGAGAGCCTAGGCCTTCAAAGCCGCCGCCGTCGTCTTCTTCCTCTTCTTCTTCTTCTGCAGCAGGTGCAGCGTCGGAAGAACCGCCAGCAGCTGCAACAGGTGCAGCAGCAGCAGGGGCAGCAACAGCGGTTGCCATAGCCTCAGCAATGTCAACTCCGCTCAGTGAAGCAACTAGTGCCTTCACACGGGCAGAGTCAGCACTTACACCAGCAGCCTTTAGGACTGCAGTGACAGCTTTTTCGTCGATCTCAGTTTCAGCAGAATGCAGAAGCATTGCAGCGTATACGTACTCCATATTTTTTCACCTCAAATTATCAGCCGAATAAGGACCCAAGGCCGTCGAAACCGCCCTCTTCCTCTTCTTCTTCATCTTCCTCTTCAGCCTCGGCAGGGGCTTCGTCGGAGCTCGGTGCTGCTGCTACAGATTCTGCAGCAGAAGCGGCTGCGCCAAGAAGTTGGCTCAGCTCTTCATCGAGTGCGTCAGCCGATAACGAACCTGCGACGCCCATAGCGCCACGGTTCGCACGACCGATTAGATGCGGCAATGTGTCGGTAGTGACGATTGCCGCCTCCAGTGCCACTGCGAGCGCTTCTCCGCTCGCCTTGGACAGGAGTGTTGGGGTTGTCTGGGTTGTGAACCAGCGAATGTTGCAAGCCAGATTGAATGCACCAGCACCGAAGCTGATTAGATCCGACTCGAACTGTTCGTAGTCTATGTCCAGAGTTGCTGGCTCGAACTTGGTACCGTCTTCAATAGTACCACATAGTCTCAAACCTGTTACGATTGGATTAATTCCAATCTTAGAGAGCATCATACCGAGGTCTCCTTCGAACTCTTCTCCCTCTTTTAGGATAGTAACTTGTTTCTGAATTTGAACGGAACCCTTTACGATTTTAGCAGGAATTCCAACAGAGTTTAGTTCTCCGACAATAGGACCTGGTGGCATACCTGTGTCCATCTTCTCGACAATTATGTCATGAGGAGCAACGTCGCCTGGCTTACCTGCACGGCCTGCTTCAGTCTTCTTGAGTTCAGAGAATACCTCGAATGAGGACATGTCTGTCTGAAGAAGTGCTGGCTGAACTGCAGAAGAATACAATTCTTCAAGATCTGCGAAGTCGTTTCCAGTTGCTTCCCATGCCAACTTCATCAAGCGCTTCTTTGCTACTTGAATAGACATCTTTCCACGTAGACCTGCACGCATGCCTAGCATTGCACCAGCAGGAACTCCGTGAATATCGATAACTGCAAAAGTTCCGCCTTTCTGAAGCATTTCTGTCAAACCAGAAACTGTGTTCTTTTTCCAAGATGCTACCTTAGGAATCAATTAATCACCTCGATTCTAGTTGCAGGACCCATTGAGGTCTTGATGTAAAGAGAGCGGATATTTCCGATTCCACGTTCTAACTTGGAGGTTACACGTGTGTAAACTTCCATTGCGTTCTTCAATAGCTCCTCGTGTGATTGAGCACGGGTTCCGAAAGATGCTTGGAATGTTACTTTGTCACGAGACTTGATGATTGTAGTAGACTTCAATCCATTTGCAATAACTGCTGGGTCTACTACTGGAGGTACTGGGCGTGGCATCTTACCACGAGGACCGAGTACCACACCGAGGTAACGACCGATTAGTCCCATGTGAGGGACTTCGGATAGGAAGAAATCGTAGGAGTTTGCTAGTTTCTTAGCAGTACCCTTGTTCTTTCCTAGTTCTTCAATCTCGGAAGGATCGATGACATGAATGCCAGCCGCCTTTGCCTTCTGTGCAGCATCTGATGCTGCAAACATTGCGATTTTCAGTTCCTTTCCACGGCCGGAAGGAAGACGGATTTCTTCCTGGATACGGTTGTTAGGATTTTTTAGGTCGACATCTTTTATTGTAAAAGCTATGTCTAATGATTCAACAAACTTGCGTTCTGGAGCGCCGTCGACGGCGTTCTTGATTGCTTCTGATATTTTTTCTTCCATATTCTGTCACCCCTTCGGTCTTCGAAGAGCCAAGGCCCCTCTCCCGCGGTCCGTGATTCAGTTAAGCGAAACGTTGGTCCCAATCTCCATTTTCAATTGTTTTCAGTGCGTCCTTAGCCCAGAGACCGTCGATCTTTACACGCATTGACACACATGTGCCTATGACCTCACGGGTCTGCGCTTTCAGGTCTGCTCCGGTTAAGTGGCCGTCGTTTTGCTTTTGGCGAGCGACGTCCATCGCTTTCTCGAGGCTCAAGTCCTCGACAGCTGCGTCCAAACTTCCATTGCACTTCTTTACGCCTAGCGCTTTGATGATCAAATGGCTAGTCCAAGGCTTTGGCATGTTTGTACACCTCTCACTCACACGGACGTGAGCAGGTTGCCGACTTGCCTCCCCTATTTAATCGCGCCGCGTCGGTTATTTTGACTTCACTCGACTCTTTCGACGACGCGGACGTGATCTCCACGCATCTTCAGAGTCATTGGAATAGGTTGCTCGTACAATTCCATGCTGACTTCTTCCTTAGTTTCAGCAACGCTAGTAACACGAGCCTTTTCGCCCTTGAATGCACCAGTAACAATCTCTACGATACATCCAACTTCGATTCCGCTGGTTACAGCCTTTGGCTCTAAGTACGGTAGAATATCTTTCAGAGGTGCTTCACCTGGAAGAACAGTCTTTGCGTTCTTCAATGGTGTTTGGTTTAGACCACGGCGAGCCTTAGGGTCACGGCCACCAGAGCGACCGATTAACTTCTCAACGTGGTGAAGTGCACTAGATTCGACCATAACGTATCCACGCATTCCAGTAGGATGTAGAATACCATAGATGTCGTCTTGAATCTTGGATAATGAACCAGAGCCCATTAGACGGGCTTGCATTTCATCTGCAACTCTCTTTTCAGAACCGATTGCAGTCTTAACGATGAATAAGTATGCTGCAACTGAACCATACATTTCACGGAATAGTTTGTCGCTGTTTTCCATATCTAGGTCAGCGAATACACAGTTGTGATTCTGGATTTCTCCAGGGTCGACCCATGTTGATTCAATGTAGCGCCCAGTAGGGGTTACTTCCTTGCTAGAAGATACTACTAGGCAAGGTGCGATATCTTGTAAGCGGCCACCAATGTCAATTCCTAGAGCTGGTCCTGCACGGACATATTCTAGATCTTCCAATGGGATTCCAGTACACTCAGATACCCGGTTGAGGACATCTTCTTCTGAATCTCCAATACCGTAAACTCCATCCCAAAGAGCTGGTGAATCTGTATCTGACTTAGAGCGACGTAGCAAGAGTAATTCTTCTTCGTGGCGGACAAATGCGATAAATGCGTCAGTCATACATATTCCTCCAAATCAAATTCCGAAGACATCGTGAATAATCCACGGAATGAAGTTGTCCATTAGTACCAACATTACGAATCCAATAAATCCGAGAACGAATAATCCGATTCCACAGATAATGGAAGTTTGCTTGAACTCTTGCGGCGTAGGCTTACGAGCCATACGGATAATACGAGCCCAACTACCGCGAGAAATCTTGCGGAATTGCGCCTCAATAGCGTCTTGCTTATCCTGCACCTTGTCCTCGAAGGAGCGGTTCTGGTCATTTGCATCTGACATGGTTTCACCTCAGGGGTAACTTGGCGACTTACGACCCTCATTTAACCTCAGCGGTACAAGTGATGCCCAATTATCGACTGGTTCAAAGCACACTTGCGCCTCGATAGTCCCATGGCGGAGCGAGACCCATATCAGGTTCTCGGTGTTTCGAGAGGCGCAAGTGATGCTGAAATTAAGAAGGCTTTTCGTAAACTAGCAAGGCAATTCCACCCTGACCGCAACGATGGTTCTCATGCTGCTGAAGCAAAATTCAAAGAAGTTCAATCGGCATATAATTCAATTGAAAACGCTGAAGCTAGAAGAAAACACGAACAAGAACGCATGTTCGGCGGCGGAGGAGGAAACCCGTTCGGAGGAATGGGCGGCATGGGCGGCATGGGAGGAATGGAAGACGTTCTCTCACAAATGTTCGGTAAGAGTATGGGTGGTCAAAGACAGAGAGGGGCACCCCGGCCTCCGCAAGAAAGAGGCCGTGATGCAACTGCATGGCTTGATTTAACTACTGTTGAAGCAGAAAAAGGTGGCTCGTTCAACCTCACTTACACACAACTAATTCCTGGAAGTCATGGCAGTATTGACAAAAAGCGACGAACAGTTAGTGTCAAAGTAAACAAGAACACTAGACACGGCAAAGAAATCAGAGTCAAAGATCAAGGTCATGGACACCCCAGAGGAGTCAATGGCGACCTAATTGTGAATATTAGAGTAGACCCCGGAGAAGGGTGCAGATGGGATGGGGGTCGAATCGTTAAGGAAGTAGAAGTGCCATATTCAATACTCATGCTTGGAGGTAAAGTTACTGTTACTCTTCCAACTGGAATCAAAGGAAAAATCTCTGTGCCCCCTCTCTCCCAAGTAGGAGACCGTCAACGAGTGAAAAATATCGATATTGAGTTCATACTTTCAGAGATTGAAATTCTTGACGAATCACAAAAAGAAATTCTTGAAGCCCTGAAAGAAAAGGGACTTTGAATAAACGGCCGCGCAAATATAGAGCGCAATGCATGTTTTAGACTAGATGCGGGGGGCAGGATTCGAACCTGCGAACCAATAAGGAATGGGACCTAAACCCACCGCCGTTGACCAAGCTGGGCGACCCCCGCGCAGACCTGCGTTACATATCACACACATGAATACAACTGTTCAATAACAAGAAGATAGGGGGCATAACGATGGCGGACTTTGAGGCATTATCAAATTTCTTAGTCCCACATAGGAAAAAGGTACATGTCGCAGTATTTGTACTTACAATTTTGATGATTCCAGGGGTCCTTAAAGCCCTCGAACCAATCGATATGGAATCTTACGATATGGAGTCTCCAGAGTTAACCGCCGAGAGGAAAATTAACGATGAATTTTCAACTACTGAAATCATTCTTGGATTCGTAGTTAGTGTTAGAGACCCGGCTGAAGTGGGCTCGACTGCTGTGCCGGTTCCTTTCTTGGAAGACGGCACGCCGGATTACTCAAGTTTCGCACAGGCAACTGAAATTATTCCTGCAGGAGAAGAATGGAAAGGAATTACAGCGACAGATGGAGGAATTCTCAATCTAACTATTCTCAAGGAAATAGAAGCTAAACATGAAGTGATTTACAATCATCCATTGGGCCAATACACTAAACCATTCATCAATGATGTAACAGGATTACAAACCGCTGGAGTGATGAGCCTTGCAGATATTTTCAGAGGATTCATGGCCAATGAATCGGTTCTAACTCAACCAACCATGACGCTGTCCGGTTCTGAACCTGCAGCAACAAACTGGCATGATTGTGGAGCACTAGAATGTCTGACATTTGACGACCCTGATTTAACTCAGGCTCATATTGACCTAGCTGCAAATAGAATGGCTATGTCTAACGGATCCGACTTCCTAAGATGGCTATCCCTAGACAGAGGTTTCGTCGGTGCTGAAGAGAATGCAGGAATTGTAGGGGGCCCTATCGGTGGTTCATTGAACGTTGACGGTACTTGGGAAAATGCAAGGCCAGGCCCTGGCAGATGGTCAGCATCTGCATCATGGTTGCTGGTTCAATTGGACAGAGCGGAACTCGAAAAAGCAGGATGGACAAATGTTTGGAAGGACGCCCATTCAGAAACCGAAATTGATTTCTCCGATGATGGAGTTGTGATTGGCGGCTATCGTTTGAGCGGCACGGAATTGCTACTCCACCCTCCGAACTACACATCTGAATACTGCCAGAGTTTGGATTCTCCGTGCTCAATTGAATGGTCGGTAATGGACCTAGAAGGGCATCTGCGGAGCCATGATAATAACTCATTAACACTGCTAGTGGGGCAAGCTGTCAATGTAGAAGTAAACAGGGAATTGCAGAATTCAGGTGGATTAGTATTCGGAATGGGAATTGTAATCATCGCCCTATTGTATGCATCTTTGCGAAGATGGTCAGATGTAGCAATCGTTTCGATGGCACTTGGAGGTGCCCTCATGTGGATGCAAGGAATGATTGGGCACGCATCTTCCTTGTTTGGATGGCTTGGGTACGACATAATATCAAGATCTCAATTTTCTAACTTACTTCCGATTCTAGTTCTAGCATTAGGCATAGATGATTCATTGCATGCACTTCACAGATACAAAGAGGAAAGAAATCTTGGAAAGGATGCTACAGAAGCAGGTAAAATCACAGTCAATAGAGTAGGTAGAGCAATCATGCTTACGTCGCTGACAACTATGGCTGCCTTCGCTGCTAATCTGTTCAGTGATGTTGCAGCTCTACGTTCATTTGGTGTGGAAGCAGCCCTTGGAGTTCTAGCAGCCTTCTTGCTTACTGGAATTTGGGCACCTTTAGTTAGAGTCTCATTTGATGAGTGGATGGAGAGTAAAGGAAAGAATACAACGCCTGAAGTTAATCGTAAATTCATCAAAAAAGAACTATTACAAGACATAGCAGTTACTTCAGGAACTGGTAAGAGACCTATCATCATTGCAAGTATCTGTCTAATTTTGACCCTTCCTGCCGCTTGGGGAATGATGCAGTTAGAAGGTGACTTCGCAGTAGAAGACTTCCTTGACGACGAATCTGATTTCGCACTTGGGGTAGGAGTAGTTACAGAGAGGTTTTCCGATGAAGGAGAACCTGCAATGCTCCTGATTGAAGGGGATGTTGCAGACCCTGATGTATTCAAAGCGATAGATGAGTTCAGGCAAAATGCGAACCTGAAGACTGAAGGTGTTGTGGATAAAATGACCAGAACACCAGATGGTTCAGTCGACATATTGGCCGTGGACGAATTCGTAATTGCTGCATCAGCATCAATGATTGGCGACCCTGAACCATTTTGGGCACGAGGATTCAATGAGTCTGGATGCGATACATCTGGAGTTCTAGGTGCTCCAGATCTTGATGATCGAGATTGTATTATTTTCCTCTATGGCGTTCTTTCATTAGACGGAATCCCCGGCACAGAAGTACCTTCATCGCTTGTCGACCTATACATTGCACCGAGTGAAGAAATTGATCCTGAAAGAGTGTGGTTATCTGTAGATGGGAATGAAGTTTTCTACGACAAGATGATTATTCGATTTGGGATTACCTCTCCTGAAAACTTCCCGACAATGGGCCCTGGCCTTGAAGAAATAAAACGTGACCTCGAGCCTATGTTCAATCTATCAAGCGGAACATGGGAAGAAGAAGGTACTGTAGAAGACGATAAGCCATTAACTTGGGTTATGCTTACTGGAAAGCCGATTACACGTTTCGTTGCAAGCGATAGAATGCAAGAAGAGATGCAATCTTCACTATTCTTAGGTTCCTTATTCGTATTGATAACTTTGTCAATCGGTTTCCGTTCTGTAAAACAAGCAATAATTTCATTGACACCTATTCTATTAGTTGTAGTTTGGTTATATGGTTTGATTTACGCCCTCGGATATTCCCTCAACATAGTGACGGTTACTATTGCCACGATTTCTCTAGGGGTAGGCATAGACTACTGTATACACGTTACCGAACGGTATAGGGAAGAAAAAGAAAAGGGGAAAAATCACCGCGAAGCACTGAATGGAGTTGGAGGGGCTTGTGCATTAGCACTAGTTGGATCTGCTGTATCAGATATTGCCGGATTCTCAATTATTGCAACTTCTTCCATGGGTCTGTTCAATACATTCGGCCTATTCTCTGCGATGATGATATTGTTGTCGCTTATCGCTTCGATGGTACTAACTACCGCAGCGTTAGGATTTATCGAGCCCAAGCCAAAAGAGGCGCTGGAATAATCAAATCCAACTCTTTCGCTTGAAACTCATTTCCATTTTGGAAATCAGTTGTCCTCATCCAGACGTTTGCGGTGAGTTATACCGCTCATGACATGTCTTTCTTCGACTTCAGCAAGTTTAGACTTAAGTCTCCAAGACAAAAACCACACTGCGACCCCGACTCCTACAATGTTAAGGACCCAAATCCAGATTG
>JBJLAY010000054.1:0-16537 GCA_045568475.1 Candidatus Poseidoniaceae archaeon
GATATTGAGGTGAGAAGATGGCAGGTGAAGTTACCCCTCAAGGCGAAGGCGCCCGTTCTCTTCACTTACGTCAACTAAGGGTTCAGTGGCAGATTGTCACCCTTCAGGTCTTAGCGACAATTTCTTTGGTATGGATGTACATGGAGGTTGTTTCGACCTATGTAGTAGGCAGTATTGACCACACATTACTGTTCGACACATTAGAATCAGGACTTGGCACTGAACTTCCACTAGGTGACTGGCTAACCGGTGGCGGAAACGATGGGCTTGCCAGATTCTATGTCCCTATGGGATTGGGACTGGTCCTAGGCGGATCGATGGCACTACTAGCTTTCCAAACTCCAAAATTCCAGCAAAGAGTCAAACTTGGGCTGATAATTACTATGATTTTGATACTCGCTGGTAGATTTGTTTTCGGATACGCTTGGCAACTGATTAGTGATGGCTGGACTGCTCCTGCTGATGATGTTCTTCGCTTGTTAGAATGGCCTCTGCTGATGATGCTATCACTAATGATTCTTACATTCTATCTACTACCAATCATCACCGGTACTAAGGGCATATGGGGACTTTCTCGACGTGGAGTCGCTTGGTCTATTGGTTTCACACTGCTTTTCCTCGGAGTTCATGCAATCCTAACATTCCCACTAATTCGTTCACAATTGGGTAGTTACGGCACACAATTGACTACACTGGAGATTATTGTATCCGAACCGACTGTGTTTGGTTTGGTGACAGCTGAGCAACTATCGCTAATTCTGATCGCTTGTCTGATGATGGTGTTCCAAGAATCCGCATTCGGAGTAATCAGGCAATTAGAGTATGCGTATCGTCTCCCAGACTCCTGTAAAAGAGATCCTGAATACGTCGCCCAAATGGATAATTTGCTAAATGGCCACCTAAGACATACTGCAATATTCCTATCTCTAACTGTAGTTACAACAACTATTGCATTAGGTTTCCACTCAGTACTATTAGACTGGGTCAGTGGTATAACCGGTTCTCAGTGGGCGGCCCAAGTTGGAGAATCTATTGAATTGACACTCACCTATGGGTTAGTAATATCGGCGCTTCTATTCTTGGGAATTATGGCTCTATTGAGATACATAGTACCTTGGCAAAGGTTCTGGGGCCTTATCGAGTCTTCATTCTCCGCTCGAGAATGATTATTTCGTATATATTGCCTGAATCATCCTGCCAATTACTTCCAATGTAACTAACAGTGCAATCGGCATTAAGCACAATCTTGTAGCCCATAATGCGATGCCAGAGGAATAATCTTGCAACAATCCTCCCAAATAAATACAAGTTATAATCAAGCCAAGAAATACTAACTTCTCAATCCATAATGGATAGACTGAACCCATTTTATCGCCTCAAAGATCAATCCCATCTAAGGAATCCTCTAAGTCATCTAAAGCTGAGTCCGACTTCTCCACAACTTCTTCTGGGTCGGCTCTTCTAGCCCATCTTGCATCTAGACGAGCTAACTCTTCTTCCAAACTTGCTCTTTCGTCGTTCATTGATGTGGACACTTCTGATGTTACTGCCTCAATCACTTCATCTTCAACTGGAGTGGATAGTTCCTCCCACTCCTCTGTCACTTCGCTGACTTCAACTGCAACTGCAACTTCTTCATCGATCAATTCTCCCTTCATTTGATCAAGAGCGCTTTCGTTAATTGGTTCTCTTTCTCCAGCTGGTACCGAATCCCTCTCAAATGGAAGTAATCCATCTCTCTTGAAATCCCATAATGCTCCTTTAACTTCTCCATTTACGAAGCCGCTTGCATCTAATTGTGTAAGAAGTTCTTCGAGAGCGCTTGTAGTTCCCTCTAACTTGACTGCAGAACCTGCATCACGCATATCTGATTCTAAGTGTATGTCATCAAGCGCTTTCTGAATCAATGTTCGAGTTTCTCGTGCAAGAACTGGTAATGATTCAGGCCTTCTTGTATTCTGCATAAGTGCTTGAACTTGCCCTGATGGTGCACCGAGTTTTTCCAGTTGCTCCAAAACATTCCTAATCCTACGTAGCATTGTGACAGAGCGGTCATAATCCTCCAATAGGTTCTCTAAATCTAATACCAAATTCGTAACAGTCTCTCCAAGTTGATGCTCAAGTCTTTGCTGTACAGACCATCTTGCTAGTCCTCTCACGGCACCAGCCGTTTCTGGAACTTGCCTTTCTAGAAGTGACATCACTTCGGTGGAAAGTAGGTGTCTAGGGGTTGTCGCTACATGATCGACACATCCTTGGATAACCTGCAATGCTCTCTCTACAGCACGGTCAAGTAAAGACACTGAATATCCTAAGTGGCGAGCGTGTTCTAATCTATCCAATACTGGGCCTAATCCATCGAATTGAGCGCCGTCTTCCAGTAGAGCTTGTGCTAGTGGCTCCTCAGATAGTTTAGCACGAAGAATCTCTGCTTCCTTGATGTCTGATAGTGCTTCTTCGTGAGCAATTGAAAGAGCCTCGGCTTGGTCTAATAGAGTAGATAACTCCGCTTCTGCTTGACCTCTCCTAGCACCAAGATTTCCTAACTCCGTTAGAACCTGGCGCCTCTCATCCATCAATTCACGCATCTCTGATTGAATCATTACTGCACGATTTTCCTGTTCTGCAAGTCTGGTCATGTCGTCCCTAGTTCTATCCCTAGCAACTCTTGATTCAGCCTCGATTTGTCTTAGTGAAAGTTGTGAATCATTAATCTTTGATTCTAATTCAGATAGTTCGCCCTGGGCTCTTCGATGCCTATCTCTAGTAGCCTCGACTTGCTCTTCTATCATTCGTTGGCGACGTTGGTCGTCATCGATTCTCGAACGGATGCTAGACAATGTTGCTGAATGTGAGTCGATATCACTAGACAGAGCCGCTTCTTTGCTCGCCATTTCCTCTATCTTGGAAGACAATTCAGAACTTGCCCTGGAGTCACCCAGTATCTTTGCTAATTCAACAGCCCTTTCACTCAATTGATGTTCCAATTCATTGACTCTCTTGGAAAGCCTATCACTACGTGCTTCAGAATTCTCTGAACTTGCTTGTGCTGCTGATAAATCAAGTTGGAGTTGATCGATTGTACGGTTGTAAGATGCTATCTTTTCTTGAATATCAGATGTGTGTCTATTCGCCTCATTGGCATTCACTTTAGCTGCATTTTCTGATTTTTGTGCCGATTCTAATGCAACCTTTAGCGATGCAACTTCTTGTATTGATTCCGATAATTGTAATTCTGACTTCTCCAACTTTCTCCTTAGACCATCATCAATACCTGACGAGGTGTCTATCACTGTCAATCCTTGAGAAGGTGTTGCAATAGAAATTGCAAACTCGAAACGAGTTCTTTCCTTGCGTAATTTAAGAAGACCGATTTCAAACCCGTAAAGTTGGTTCATAGTCTGCATAATCAATCCTTGACGAGATTCGGATCTTGTCCTTGTAGTGGATAGTTCACTACAGAAACCAGACAGGGAAAAGTCTGGAACATTTCCAGATTCAGAGCCGAGTATTGTTCCAACTGGAAGTCTGTGAAGTGCTAATACTCTCCTAGACTCTGTCAAGGAACTCATCGCATCGATTAACTTGTTATTTCCAGGGGCTTGAATTGCCACTGGTACACCTTTGACCAATGCAATTCTAATTGCTTTAGCAGATTTCCCTGCAGATAGATGTCCGGTTAGACCTTCTTCTACAGCAGTGGTTAGCATCGAAATTATTGCATCTGTGCCTCCACGGCCTTCTCTAACGATGTGGCCATCGGAAAGTGATTCACCTTTAGACCCCATTGTATCGACTTGTCCATCCATCAATGCTGCGATTTGACTAATTAATCGCCCATGGTCTACATCTGCTTCAGTCCATATCGCTAGGGCTACATCCCCTGCTTCTGCCAACAATAGAGAGCCATCTCCTGTGTGTAAAGTCCAGTGCCCAGAACCTTCGAGTCCTAAGTCACTAGCCATCGCTTTCCTACCGGCTAATGTTTCGCCGACTTGGGCTGCAAGTTTATCCGCACTAGATGGTAAATCTCCTGCATCATCGATTAACATGCCAGAGTCAACTGCAATTCCGCCTCTAACTTCAGGTCTCTGTACGAGATTGACTAAAACTGCGGACAAGTCACGCGATAATAATCGGTCTAATGCGTCTCCAGAACCTAACAAGCCACGCATGTCTGCGGCATGTTCGAATGCTTCTGGTACGATTTCTGCAACCGAACCCAAAGCAGATTGAGTCCACGCCTTTGCTATCACTCGATGAGGGTCTGCTTCTAATTCATCGATTCTTGCTTTGGCTGCCAGCCCACACAGAAGTTGCTTACCTTTGCTCGGTTCAGCAATCCATCCAACTACTCGGCCAGCACGAACAATTCGATGTCCGCTAGCCGTGGATCTACGTCCAAGGTAAGTTGTGATACAGCCGTTATCAAACGGCAGTATCGCTCCATCGCTAACATCGATCTCGTCATTAATTGGTATTCCATATGGTAAATCGAACATTTCCATCACCTAATCACTGAGTTCAGCAAATCTACATCGCATTCGACGGCGTGTCTCCACCTAGCTATTTTGCCACCTTTCATGCCTGATACGACAAGGCTTGCATCTTCACTCAGTCGAGTGAGTAGCAGAATCCCTTCTCCTTCAGACCAAAGTTCCAGCCCTCTTCCGATGGCCTTACTTTTACCAAGTCTCTCAAGAGCTTGGACTATTTTGGTGGCATGTTCAACCATTGGTGTTTGGCCTTTCTTACCTACTGCAGCAACCAAACCATCTCTACGAGAAATGATGTATGCTTGGTCTGCTCCTGGTAGAGCGGAAAAACCGGCCAGAATGCGTTGCATCATGCGCGCTCAAATGGGTTCAGGTTGAAACCGGCTTCAAGAAGTTTGGCTTTCTACAACGCCCGTAGGGCGGTTTGCGGGGTAGATTGATTTTGCCAACTAGTTTTTTTATTTGGGTAAATATTATTTCGTTTATTTCAATTGGAAATTCAATTTTTCAATTGGTTTTTTTGACCGGCGACATCAAGCCAAGTACCTCTTGGAATCACCATGGCCGACCTGTTTGATGTTCCGAGTTGTGACAAGTGTCGCAACCCGGCTATTCACCACCAGGTTTACTCGGGCAGAATGATGTGTGGATCACACCTTGCCGAGAGCGTCAGAAAGAAAGTATCCAAAGCGATTAGAGAACAATTGGTAATTCCTAAAGGAGAACACCTTACGATTTTAGTTGCGATATCCGGAGGCAAAGATTCGGCTGTACTCTTAGAACGGATTCATGAGAACCTGGGTAAGAGAAGGGATGTTACAATTGTTGGCGGTTGTGTGGATGAAGGCATCGAGGGCTACAGGCCACCCTCCTTAGAATGTGCAAGAAAGCTATGTGAAGACCTTGGCGTGAGATTCGAAACTGTATCTTATCCTGAACTAGGATTCAAGGAGATGGATGAAGTCGTTGGGAAAATTGGCGAGTTAAACGACAAGAAAACGCCCTGCTCATATTGTGGCGTATTTCGCCGCCAAGGGATTAACCACTTAGCATCCAGAATAGGTGCAGATGTAATCGCATTAGGACATAATCTAGATGACATGGCTCAGACAATTATGATGAATATGCAGAATGGAGACTTAGAAAGAACACTTCGTTTAGCACCTCACACCAATACTCCAATCAAAGGCATGGCTCCACGAATTGTTCCTCTAAGATGGGTTCCAGAACAAGAGATTCACCTTTACGCACTTCATCGTAATTTGCCAATACATCACGAAGAGTGCCCTCACGGAGAAGGTGCACTACGATTCAGGCATCGCGAAACTGTTGCAATGATGGAAGCAGATGTTCCAGGAACACGTCATGGTTTACTAAGAATGGCTGACGATGTCAAGAAGTTGCACGCTAAAGCAGGAGGAGGGTTGAATTCTACAAGTCCGATTAATTGCCCAGAATGTGGTCAAATGTGTAGTGGAAGTATCTGTAAAGCTTGCGAAATGAAGAAACAGATGCAGTGATCAAACCCTGCGTCTTAGTTTTTCCATGAAACCATCAGCCAGACCTAACGATTCTAGTGATTCGTCAACCCGTCCTGCCTTGAGTGCATCCTTAGCCAAAGAAATCGCCTCTTCTGTAGATCTGCGATCCTCGTC
The DNA here is from genome assembly GCA_045568475.1 of Candidatus Poseidoniaceae archaeon. Taxonomy (GTDB): domain Archaea; phylum Thermoplasmatota; class Poseidoniia; order Poseidoniales; family Poseidoniaceae; genus MGIIa-K1. The sequence continues at coordinate 6,152 of JBJLAY010000054.1, forward strand.
TTCGACTCCGATACTGCTAGCATCGCATTGATTTCGAAGTGTCTTCCACTCATCCATTACAAATTCTAGAAGTTCACTGGCTTCATCGCTTGCTTTGCCTTCTGAGTCAAGATCCTTTGTTAACCGCTCAAGCAGTGTTGCAGCATGAGTCCACTCTAGTGAATCAACTGAGTCTTCGATGTCTGCTAGCCTCTTATCCCAATCAGTAGCATCTTCGCGCTCAGACCAACGGGAGATAAGATGTACCTTCTGTCTGAGGGCCCTCCTGACATCATCCATGGCTTCCCTCTCAGCTACAATTTCTCTGACAATCCCATCCGATAGGCCCTTGGCCTGAGAGTGATTACCTGAACTGAGAGCTTCCTCAGCACTCTCCAATCTTGATGAAAGCATTTCTTTGTTGATTCCATCTGCTGATTTGAGTTGCCGTGCGGCCTCATTCACAGATTCCTCGGCTACAATCATTGCATCGTCTGAAGCAGATAACTGATCTGGAATCACCATCGCAAATTCGTATGCTTTCTTTGGCTTTTCAGCATAGAGTTTCTTCCTAGCATCGGAAAGGAGTTCCTCCATACTTGCTTGAGAGTGGGGTGATTTTGCCAGCAAAGCAGAACCGATTCTTATCGCCTCCTCTGCCTTGCCCCACCATTCAATGACTTCTTGTGCACGTTTCTTTGCTTGACGGAAGAGGGCTTCGCCTTCCCTAAGGCTGCCCAATTCAACCTCGCGCTGACCCATGTCCCATGCTTTGCGAGGGCGCTTTGCTACTGGAGCTATTTCTTCAGCAGCATTTACTGCATTGAGTGAATCTTCTTTGATTGCTTCAACATCGCCAGCCAGAGAAAGAGACCTCTCTATGTCTTCCTCTGCTTCGTCAAGAAGTCGCATACCCCAACTTGGGTCCTGTGGCCTTCTTCCCTTGCAGTCATAACCAGACTGGCTGCTTGATCGACGGCTGAACCATCGCTCTTGAGAATCAACATTCTATTTTCTAAAGCGTTCAACCTGGTATCGAATCTCTTTCTCATTGTGCGTTGATCATCATTTCCAAACCAGTCTAAAGCAACCAGTACTACTCCAATTCCACATACGCCGATTTGAATATATGATGAATTATCAGAAAAGTTGGAAGTAGACATAAGAGAGACCCCGAGGACAAATCCTAACATTCCCATTAATGCTCTGAACTTCATTACTGCTAGGTCACCTTTCAAAATAGCCCGGCTGACTTTGAATAAACACAATGAGACAACCAACAGTAGAGACATCCCTACCAATTCAGAAATATTACCTTCGAGTTTTGAAATAGCGATTATAGAGATTGGTAGCCATCCAATGCTTGCAGCAGCACCTATTCTACTACGGTTTTTATCATCCATAATCGCTATCTCTTGTACAAATATACCCCAAGCCAATATAATCAATGGATATCCTAATCCCGTAATCAATGGACCACCTTTCATTGAAGATTGAAGAGCAGGCCATGCCAACCAAGTTGCAGTAGCCAGTAGTAAGAATGCAGAAAAACTGGATAACTTTTCAATTTTATCCATTCTACTCTTGGATTCGGCTTTGATAGCATCTTGTATGTCTACGAAGCCATCCATAACATACCCACCACGATAGAGCATATCAGAATCTCGGTTCATTTCGAGATCTCAGCCATACTATCAAAACAACAAGCAATCCTACGAGTAGTGATAATTCTAAGGCTCCGATACCTGACCCTGAATCATAATCGCTAACCGATTTTTTTGTCACAGTGTTATTCGAGTCGTCTACATATGTTAACTCTGCAGAGAAGGTCTCGAACCAATCCATATCAACATTCAATGCTACAATCGTTGTTGTATATTGAGAATAACTGGAAGGACCGACAACCGATTCAACACAAACGTCTCCACTGCACAGAATGAAATCGGTAGTGCTAGCGCCGTTATTTTGAACAGTTACCCAGAACTGGTTCTCACCCGGCTCGATGTCTGCCGAAGACGGGATGATTTCTACAATCTCTAGATTTCTAGCAATTGGTGGGGCAACTGCTACTCCGAATGTTGTGCCTGCCAAATTGCCAGCCTCATCGTATCCTTTGACATTAATTTGGTGCATTCCGACCCCGAGTTCAGGTAGTTCCCAATACTGAGCTTGTGACCATGTTAAATCATTATATTCTTCACCTAATAAACTAATTGAAAAATTAATTTTGTCAATTGAAGAATGGTCGTCAAAAGATTGAGTCAGGTTGAGTCTTATTTTATCACCTGGCCTCATCATTGAAGAGGTAGGAACCCATTCACCATCATCCAGATTTTCGATGGAAGGAATAATTACTGGACCTGTCGCATCTAACAGTTTTATTGTCCAATTCCCATTGGTACTGTGCCCTACATCATCAGTTACTTCAACTGCTAGCCAGTACTCTACCGGGTTTCTTTGTTTATGCCTCTCAGAGATATTGTCATTCACAGAATTCAAATTTGAATCTACGCTAAATGTAGTTTGAAGGTGATCACCTGTATACCACCATTCTTGTGATTTATTGCTGGTCCAGTAGACACGTAAATTATCATCATGGTCATCTCCAACCATTAGGTTCCAATCAAAGAATCCAGGAGGTATCTCCTGTACATCGCTTGTAGCATTTATCCAAGGTGAGTCTCCATCAAGTACAAATGTGCCATTCCAAGAACCAAATAAACCTCCTTCATCACTACAGTTAACTGAAACCGGAATTACTGAATCTACAGGGAACGAAGAGAGATTTACGGCTTGACTATCATTAATTCCCGATATATCCCACTGACAATCATGGATTGAAAGAGGGGCGTCGGAAATTATTGCTTCAAAATCATATGAGGTGTCGTCCCATGGAAGTGCATATTCCTCCTCCAATGAAACAACAGGAGCTGAATTAGGCCCTAAGGTGATTGTATAGTACCCTGAAACTGAGGATTCACTTCGCTGAAGAGTGAAATTAGCAGTATTACCATCAATCCATTCACCAAGAGGGCTCGACAGGTATTGCCAGTCCCCATCTGTAGTGATTGATAGAGGAGTGATTTGACGCAAGTCGTTTTGGAAAGGCACTTCTATCCGAAGCATGCTGATTTGTGAACGTGAAGCGGTAATTGAACCGGTTTCATTCCAACCCCACACTCCACTAGATAGATCAATTTCTGATTCGATGCTGAAGCTATCAAACAATACAGCATCATCATCAATTATGCAGCATAAAGCCTCTCTACCATTGTAGTATACCATGGACTCAAGTAAAACCTCTAATTGATTTGTATCGCCATCCAAAAACCGGTCTACTTGGCTAGCAATGCCCGCTTGAACACCAGGGATGAAAGAAAGCCCCAAACCAGTATTGAATACATGATTAGCAGACCAAGCCCCTGAAATATCTTCGTTGGGTTGGAGGCTTGAAGTGAACATTAAATTGGCATTCCCTTCAGGAGACGTAGTGTTAATCTGCTCATTTATCCAATCTACGGTGGGTGGCCAAATTGATTGACCGACAGGGATACCATTAACCATAACTCTGGCAGTCCATCCACCGCCAAATTCTCCAACTGTCAAATTATTGTCAGTCCAGGTCACTGATTTCCCAGAGCCTGTATGAGATGCAGATATTGAAACATCATTAGAAAAATTTCCATCCAGGTTGTAAGTCGTAGTTTCATTCGGTATATCTATGCTTGATTGGCCTGTTCTTACGGCACTACCGCCGTCTCCAATAACCAATACAGGTATGCCATTCGGAGCATCCACTGAACCATTACTAACCGATGATTCCCAAGTACTACCAAGAACCTGTATTGTATGAGCGCCTTGCACAGTAAATAAATCCTCGATTAGTGGATGTGCTTCTAGTACGACCGTTGTCTGTGATGAGACTACAGGTGGATGCCACATCACAACATATCCATCACAAGTAGCACTAGGCTGGTACATCGCACCAGATGGCTCCGACAGAACGGCGCCTGTCCAGGGCTCGGTTAGAGTGATTTCACAATCTGTGATAGGATTGCCAAGAGGATCTTCAACTTCTACTGTCCAAGATTCTCCTTCTTCGGCCCACGCAGACGGAATTAGGAGGAGAAGAATCAGTAGCAAAACCCTGCGCATAGCACAAAGCAGGCGTTCATAGCACATCAAACAAACGGATTTTCGCGCCCATATGTTCAAGGTCGGCTTAGGCACAACTCGTTTGGAAGGGGAGCACTATGCCCGGACTCATAACCATGGACGACCTGACAAATGAGGAGATTATTTCCCTCCTTGACGACGCTGAAAGATTGCTCCCTGTGGCACGAGGAGAGTTATACCTCCCGCTATTACAAGGTCGTATTCTAGGGAACCTATTCTTTGAACCATCAACACGAACAAGAATGTCTTTCGAGACTGCAATGAAGCGTTTGGGTGGAGGAGTAGTCAATCTTGGAGATGTAAAAACATCATCTGTTGTCAAGGGAGAAACCCTCTTCGATACTATCCAAATGGTTGACGGATATACCGATATTATTGCAATGAGGCATCCTAGGCAAGGAGCTGCGCAATATGCATGTGATAGTGCTAGAGTACCAATAATGAATGGCGGCGACGGTGCTGGACATCATCCAACACAAACAATGCTAGATCTGTTTACCATACGCCAAGCACATGGCACTCTTGAAGGACTAAATGTAGTACTTGCTGGTGATTTAAGATATGGACGAACCGTGCATTCTCTTTCTCATGCTTTGGTTAGATTCGGATGCAATGTAACCTTTGCATCACCAGATAGTCTGAAAATGCCAGAAGAGATTGTTGCTGATCTCAAAGCGCATGGAGCAGATGTTGTAGAAACTGATGACTTACTTGGACAAATAAATGGCGCTGATGTCATCTACATGACTCGTATTCAGAAAGAACGATTCCCTGATGAAGAGGAATACGCAAAGGTTGCAGGCGCTTACAAATTACATGCTAGAGACCTTGATGATGCAAAAGCCGAGATGATCATTATGCATCCATTGCCACGTGTCAATGAGATTCATCCCTCGGTTGATACAACTAGGCATGCGTGCTATTTTGAACAAGCATTCAATGGCGTAGTTGCTAGAATGGCACTGATGTGCTGGCTGCTAGGCGTTACGGTTCCCGAAGATGTAAATGCTGCAGGAGGGGTTCTATGAGTCAAGAAGCAAATATGCGCAGGGTAACTGCTATCAAGAATGGTACTGTAATCGATCACATCCCTGCAGGAGAGGCTCTTTCTGTGCTGAAAATGCTTGGAATTGAAGGATACATGTCCAACCCTGTATCACTTGTAATGAATGTACCATCTAAGAAGATGGGAGCTAAAGACATAATCAAAGTCGAAGATAGAGAACTTACTCAGAATGAATTAGATAGACTAGCACTGGTTGCTTCAGAGGCATCAGTGGCTATTATACGCGCATATTCTGTTGCTGAAAAGTTAGAAATTAATTTGACTGAAGAAGTAGTTAATGTCGCAAGATGCACATTCACTAACTGCATCACCACTAATCGCAGAGAACCGCTACCACACAGATTAGTAGTTACCAGCCGAGAACCACTAGAGCTTCGCTGCAGATATTGTGGTAAAACCCAAGATCTCAACGAATTAGTTGACAACTTACTTTGAACCCAAATCAAGTAATTTGGCCTTTCTACAAGCCTTGAGGTTTATCCATCCAGGCAATCCTAAATCGATTGGAACGCCACCTACAGTAGCGATTAAACCGGTCATTATCAAGTGATTTGCCAAAGGAGTGTTGGACCAATCTAACTTTTTCCAACCGTTCTTACCTGCCACCAAAGTTGACTCCATGCCCTTGCGCGCAGTCCACGCATTTGCATTCCAAGCATGCAACTTCATTGCCACATCATTGATTACAGGGGGAGCCACAACATTGTGAGAACTAGGCCATTTCTCTTGCCATTTACCGTCCATGGTATCTGCCCAAATTAGACCTGTCTTTTCTGATTCAGGCATTTCCATCTTTCCTTGAGTTGCAAAATGGATGGCAAGTCTCCTAAGATGTGGATGTCTTGGATGGATTTTCATGGTCTTTTCAACTATATTTAGAGCGCTGGCTTTCATTCCTCTATCCAAGTACAGAAGCGCTCTTGCAGTTTGGCCATGAGGCCATTCAAGCATATCGATTTCATTCTTTTTCGCCCAAGACTCCAATTTGTCCAAAGCAATATCTGATTGAGACCACAATCTGTATCTGGCAATTTCTCCAAGAATGTGTAATTTGGAAGCTGGTTTGTATTTCCATGAAATGTTACCAACAGGAACACCTTCAGAGTAACGCTCAATGAGGTCAATGTTTTTCTTAGTAATTGGATCAAAACGCAGCAGCATACGTGCTTGGGGTGAAAGTTTTTGAGAAGGATCTAGGATGCATGCAACCCATTTTAGCCTGGCCGCTTCAATATCTTCTTCACCTAGATAATCAAGACGTGGTAAGGCTTCATTGATATCTCTCTGAGCCAATGATGCTGCCGCTAATATCATTCTTGCAATCTCGGCCGTTCTACCTGCCCTCAAAGCCAGGAAAGAGAGGCCTACTTGCTCGGCTTGGTCCCATCTTCCTATTCCCATCAAAAGTTCCATACTCGCTTCAGTACGCCGTACAAGAGATAGCCCCTCTATGCTCTCTTCACCATGGTCTTCGTATAGCAATTCCATTTTAGTTATCGCTTTTGACCAATCATCTTTTGCAATTAGATCAGTAAATGCTTCTCCTTTTCGGTAAATCATTCCTTCAATTGCTTCCAATTGAATTCGGTTTTCGTTAGCCTGAGCATCGAATGATATGTCTTCCAGTCTCTGACCAGTTCTTTGAGAAAGAGCCCAAATGCCCAAGAAAACGATTTGTCCGCCAGCTGCTAACATCCAAGTCATTTCTTCTAATGCATCTTTGCGTATGACTTGGCATACTGAATCTTGCCAACTACCGCACTCCGCTCCTTGCGGCAGATATTGTGAATCCCAGAATGTCAACATTGCAAGCGCTAGTAACAACATAGACTGGCCTGCAAAACCAGTAAAGCAGAAATTCAATACATTCGCTTGTTGCGTTCTTTCACTTCGTAAAAGCCTCGAATCTGCGAGCCTAATCCCTCCTTTACCTGAAACGTCTGCGACATCCAAGAACAGGATTCTAGCCACTTCATAGACGAAAAGGAAACCAACGATTGCAACGTTCATCAGCAAAAATAGTAGTACTATCGTTACCAAAGGAACTCGAATCCCCGGCTCAGAAATATGTGAAAATAATTCGATTGCATAGAATCCAATTATCCCTCCTTCCTCCATTATCGAATTCTGAGGCCTATACTCTGGCAGATCGTAGACTCTTTGCGTGTGTTCGAACATTGAAGGATCTACAGCCAGTAATGCAAGTGATGCCAATGAATTGAATGCGATATAAGGCATTGCTGCTGTGTTTAGACGGACTAGGGTTGAGATGAATTGTTTCCTTGCTCTTGGCTTATACGGATAGAACGCTGAAGGTTCTCCCTTGGACAATTGTTTGCTGGATTCGGCTAGAGCAATCCATGATGAGCCCATAACTCGGCCATATGCAACGAACCCTGGTGCGAATGCTAAGCAACCAATCAATGCAAGTTTACGGTCCAAACCAATCTCTGCAAGCCCCATAATATACCAAATCATAACCAATGCAGTGAACCAAAGAATGGTAATTGTAACTCCTACTCCATTTCTGAAAGTGCTGGCTTCTTGCAATGTTGCCCTCTTACCTCCAACACGAGTAATAATTTGCGTACTCATTGAGACTCCTGTTGAAATCATTGCAGGGAAAATTATCAGAACTAGAGCCATCGCTAATGATATCATATGAACTCCATCTGTCCATCCTAATTGATAGAACAACCATTCCACTGCTAGTAAAATAGCACCTGTCAAAGCCATGATGTATACCGTTAGGCCATTACGCATTCCCGGCGCTTTCAGTAGTTCTCTTGCTTCAAATCTGTCAGCGGTCACAGTATGTACTTCGTATCTTTTAGGCCCCGTTGGGAATGCTACTTGTAAGCCAGAGAGACCTCTAGGAATCAAGTATTCTTGAAACAAATAAGCAAGGAAAGCTGATACGGATATGGCTATCAAAGCCATCGCATCAAATTCACTTACAAGCGTTATTCCCATGGTTTAGCCTCACTCATTTTGTGGTGGCACTAACGATGGAGACGGATTCTTAGATTCTATTTCTTCGACCAATTCAGAAAGGAATGTTTCGAAATCGACTCCCGCCCTTTGATCACCGTTTCTGGCACGTATCGAAACTGAATTATTGTCAACTTCATCATCTCCCAAAATCAGCATATATGCTGGTTGGAATTTTCTTCGCATTCTTATTTTCTTGCCGATGGTATCATCTCCATCATCAAGTTCGACTCTAATTCCTGCATCTTTCATTCTAGCAGTTACCTTACGCCCATATTCAACCTGTTTCTCTGAAATTGTTAGAACGTGGATTTGAGTAGGTGCAAGCCAAGTAGGGAATTTCCCTGCGAAGTGTTCAATCAGAACTCCGCAGAACCGTTCCATGGAACCGAATGGAGCGCGATGAATCATTACTGGGCGGTGCATTTCTCCATCGCTTCCTTTGTATTCTAATTCGAATCTCTCAGGAAGGTTATAGTCAACTTGTACTGTTCCCAATTGCCATTCTCTACCAATTACATCTTTGACTACGAAATCGATTTTTGGACCATAAAATGCTGCTTCTCCTGGTTCTTCTGACCACTTGACATCAAGGCTGTTAGCAGCCCTTCTACACGCTTCTTCCGCTCTATCCCATTTTTCGCTTTCTCCAACATACTTGGTGGAGTCGGGGTCTCTCAGGCCAACTCTGACCCGATAGTCGCTCATTCCTAAGGCTTTGAAAATAATTTCAACCAGTTCAATGCATCCAAGGACTTCTTCTGCGATTTGGTCTTCTGTCACGAATAAATGTGCATCGTCTTGAGTGAAACCTCTTACTCTTGTCATTCCAGAGATCTCCCCGGATTGTTCCCAACGGTACACAGTACCGAATTCTGCAAGTCGTAAAGGCAAATCACGATATGATCTAGCTTGGGATGAATATATCTTGATATGATGAGGGCAGTTCATCGGTTTCAACATATATCCTTCAATGTCTCCTGCAGCCATCATGTTGGATAATTCTCCGCATGTACATCCTTCGCTAGCTAATTTTGCCATCATGTCCTTTTCGACCAAAGGAGGATATTGTGAATCTTGATAGTAAGGGAAGTGCCCACTTGTGCGGTATAGGTCCAACTTGCCAATATGCGGTGTGTAGACTTGATGGTACCCTTGTCGTGTCAAATGCTCCGAGATAAAGTTCTGAAGGCAGGTTCTCACAGTTGCACCACGAGGCGTCCAGAGAATCAACCCTTGACCAACATCTTCGTCCACGTGAAATAATTGGAGGTCTTTTCCAAGTTTCCTGTGATCTCTCTTCTTAGCTTCTTCAATCGCAGACATAGTAGATTTTAGAGAATCCTTAGTTGGTTCAACAATCCCATAGATTCGAGTTAATTGTTCTCTACTCTGATCGCCTCTCCAAAATGCAGATGACACAGAAGTTAGTCTGACATGCATCAGTTTGGATGTAGAATGGACGTGGGGGCCCAGACATAGGTCGTACCAGTCACCTTGTCGGTAAATTGTGGATCCTGCTCCATCTTCCAATTTATCATTGATTATTTCCATCTTGTATGGATTATTAGCGAACATCTCACTCAATTCTGATTCGCTGCACTCAACACGCTCAACGGTGTGGTTTCTCCTCGCTATCTCATGCATCTTTTTCTGTACAACTTTCAAATCAGATTCACCAAAGTCTGGTAAATCAGCAAAGTCGTAGTAGAATCCTCTATCGATTGCTGGACCAATGGTTGGCTTTGCATCTGGGTAAAGTGAGGTTATGGCTTGAGCCAGAAGGTGGGCGGCGCTGTGTCTAAGGATGTGAATCCCATCATCAGTGAACCCAGATATGCCTTCAACTGAACAATCTTTATCCAATACGGATGAGAAATCTTTCTGCACCCCATCCACATTAGCAGCGACGCAGTCGTGCTTTCGCCCTTCGATATCAATTACAATTTCACCTGCCGTTATTCCAGATGCGTATTCGTTGACTGAACCGTCTGGCAGGGTAACAGAAATCATGGACATGTATGTGCCTCCGCCCCCTACGGGGGCGCTACTACACTTCACCTTGGCGATAGATAAATGACGCTAGAGAGCCTTCTTTTCGTATTTCGCTAGTAGGCGACTACCATTTGACATCGAAGTCGTCACCTTCTTTCGAAGTAGGTTCTGCAAGCACT
>JBJLAY010000055.1:0-16191 GCA_045568475.1 Candidatus Poseidoniaceae archaeon
GGAGTGCATGTTCCTTGGGTTGCAGCCGGACTTGGGTCAACCTTCTCCAGCATGCCGTTCGCTCCTGTTGAGTACACTTTATCCCATTCAGAATCGCTAGCTGGGTAAGTGAATGTACTTTGAACTGCTCCCCCGGAATCAGTCAATACTGCGGAATCACCATCGAAATAATCCAGTTCAATATCTGTGTCAGCACGATAGAAAGTGATAGACTCTCCAGCAGCGATTGATAACTCTCCGATCTCGCAAGAAGCGCTTCCGCCGTTGGTAATATCGTCCAAAGTCCAACCTGAAAGATTTACATCTTCAGTACCATCATTTGTTATCATTATGTACTGGTCACTCTCTCTACCAATATCTCCATCATTGTTCCAATCTGTGCCATTGTGAGCAGCATCGCTAGGTGAAACAAGAATTTCAGAAATCATAACGCCTTTGTAATCATCAGTACTTATGCTCCAAGTGCCTGTATCGGCACTTGCAAATCCAGTTGGAATGGTCGCAACAATCAGAATTAGTGCAACAATCAGTCTACGCATACACTGTCGAAACCGACTAAGCACATGAAACCACCCACTGTTGGTACTTCCAAAAGCAGACGAATAATGGATAGCCTCAAATCCAAGTTGTCATGCCCACAGTGCATGCGTAAGGCGCTGCTGATGCTGGTTGTAATGCTACCAGCCATGTTTTCCGGTTGTTTCGGAGAAGATAGCGTAGCAAACTCGCCAGTACTAGAAGAGCCTGCATATCCTCAGCCATGGGAACGTTCAGATTTGACCTATGTTGATACAGATGTTTTCAGCCGAGTCACAGTAAATGGTAGTCATGGAATCGATACAGTACGCAGTGTTTTTGTTGATGTTCCAACAATCACGGCAGCAGATGGTGGGGCCGGATTAACTGGAGATGCGGTTGTTCATCTCGGCCTTTGGCTACCTGTGATTGAGGGATGTGACTGGGAAGCATCCGAACTTCCAGAAGATTGTCTTGTTCCAGTTATTGCAGAGATTGGCCCTTACTATAACGACGGAGATGTAGATGCTCTTACCCCAGCTGACAGACTTGGTAGATTCTTGATAGAGAATTATGTACCTCACGGCTATGGTGTTGCCCAAGTTAGCGTATTTGGAACTGGTGAATCAAACCACTGCATGGATCTGATGGGAACTGACGAGCAGAGAGGAATTGACGCAGCAGTATCGTGGCTTGGTAGTCAAGCATGGTCAAGTGGTAAAGTTGGAATTATCGGTAAGTCATATGATGGAAGCACACCTTGGCAAGCAGCAACCTTTGGCAATCCCTACCTTGCAACAATCGTTCCAATGTCAGGGTTAGTCGGTGTGCATGAACTAATGTGGCGCAACGGAAGTATGGAGGCACGTGGTATGATAATGCACAACGGTGTTTATGGCTCATTTGGAGTTGATGGTGATTCACAGGATATCCAAAATGTCTGCGAAGGATACGCAGAAGGATACTTGAATGGACCAGCAGCATATCTCTCGGGAGGAATGGTCGACTATGCAGGCAATTCATATTGGACTGAAAGGTCGTTCATGGGTAGAGTCCTAGATAATTACAACGGTTCTGTTTACATCATACAGGGAATGCAGGATTGGAACGTTGATCCTCACATGGCATTCCCAATACACCAACAGGTCGCAGATGCTGGAATCGAAATCAAAACTCTTGCTGGACAATGGGCTCACGATTATCCTGACCGTGTATCAGGGCACAGTTCACAATCAGCAGGAAGAGGGGCTGAAGCGTATCCTTACACTCTACGTTGGGATTGGGCTGATGAGATGTTATACTGGTTCGACTGGTACCTAAAGGGCGAAGGAGATGCACCAGTACTCGGTGTCGAAATGCAGGACAACCGCGGCGGATGGAGATTCGAATCTACTTGGCCGTCCGAGGATACCGAATATCTACAATTAGAAGTTGACACTCTTAACCCAACTAGCGGTTCGATGATTCCTGCAGTAACTGGAGAAATTACCTTTTCTTACGGTCCTTTTGAAAACGATGTTTACATTGCAGGAATGCCTACTATTCATGTTTCGGCCACACCACATACTACCAACAGTGGTCACATTTTCATTGAGATGACTGATGATTCCGGAATGCACCTTGGTCATGCTGTTATGGATTTAAGATTCCACGCTGGAGGCCGTGATGGGGTGGAAGTATTACCAGCATTTTCTACGATTGTTGCTCAAATGGAATTCATGCCTATGGATGTGTTCCTTTCGGCAGGTGAATCTATCAATTTCAGGGTCACTCAGACTGGTGAAGATTACGTACCAAGCCCAGCAGCATCGGGTGATTATTCAATCAACTGGGCTGCAAGTACACTCACGCTGCCTATTGTTGAGAGAACATGTGATGATCTATTCCAAGTTGCTATGGTTGAATACAGCGAAGGGACAAGAGTCTGTTAATCAGAATCTTCCAAGTATCGACTTGAATACATCCTTTGCATCTCCTTGCGAACGTTCTACTAGTCGTCTGACAATCAATTCAGGTGTAGAACGGGCCAGATGATTACGCCTTGGAGTGCGGTCAACAATCAATTCAAGATTCTCATCCAGCCCTCTTGCTTCAATACCGTCGGTCCTGAGTTCACGACCAGCAGCTTCTATGATTGCAGGGGCCAAGTGTGTTACTAAAAGCATACAAGTTCCTTCATGGGATTCTGCTGCTTCCAGCATTCCAGCGATTATTCTGGCTCCTGCCCCTGGTTCCGTAATCGCTTCTAATTCATCAGCAAGAATTAGTTTTGAATCAGTATTCGATACAACTTGAGCGAGTTGTAACAGAGTTTGTTCTAGTGCGCCTGCAGATTGAGTACCGCCTGCTTTTGCTAGTACATGTAGTGACTCAATCCTTCCAACTCTTGCAGACTTAGCAGGTACTGGGAGGCCCATGTGTGCTAAGATTGTACAGTGAGCGAGGAGTTCAAGCATAGTTGTCTTTCCACCACTATTTGCTCCTGTAAGCAATGCGATAGATTGCCTGTCGTCCTTACCAGCGCATAATCCAAGTCCGTAGTCAACAGGGTCTGCAATACCGTCGATGAGTAAATGTCTACCACTTTCAATCGCTATACCATGGTCGAACATTTCTGGCATCGTAGCATCAACCTGCTTAGCCCATCGGCCAATAGTAAGCCATTGATCCAATTCTACTAATTTTCTAAGTGCACTTTCACAGCGAGATTTCAGAGGTGCTAATCTTCTAGCGAGAGATACCAATCGCTCAGACTGCGTAGTCTTCCATAGGTCTTCTAATTGAGAATCGATTCCATCCAGTGTTGAACGGTCTACCTTTGTCGGCCATTCTGATTTGAAAATAGTTCTAGGGCACCTTACTCCAACTTTGGACAGCAACGATGAAATTTCATTTGTTGCGTTTTCAATAGCCTGTTCAATAGCATCACTGGTTTGCTTTGCCAACTTACGTTGCAGTGATGCTGCATCAGCCAGTGCTTCAAGCATATCAGAACCAGATAAATCCAATTTGACATTTTGCATAGCATTGTCAACTTCTTCATGAATTCGCTTTTCTAATTCTTTAGCTAATGGCCATAATTTGTCGCGTACATCTGCAATCGATTCAGCATCCGCCTCATTTGATAATTCATCAAGCAGATCTCTCAATGCGGGCATTCTGATTCCATCAAAATGAGAAAAGAATCCATCTCCTTGAGGAAGATTGGTCAACAATTCTAGCGACTCTTTGTTATGTTCAAACCAGCCAACACATTTCTCTGGTAGAATCATATCGATGGATGAATCTTCAGGTAGAACAAGCCAACCATCTGGTGTTTGAGCAGGTCCGTCTTGCCCCACCCAGGTCACCGATTTGAAGACCTTGTAGTCTTTCCAAGTTTCTTGTTCAGAAGGAGTTAGAACTCTACAAAAACGCTTCAACTCCGAGATTGGATTCTTCGATACCACGACTCTATCATAACTTCCTTCAATTTCTGAAGGTATGCGTAATCCTTCGATAACGTAGTCGCAAACCATTGCTTGGCTGACCAGTTCTCTTCGAGATGAGATGTCTTTGACGGGCATCAAGTTCCTCAATCTTGAACGAGTTGATGCGTTAACAGCATGGGATGAAATTGATGTAACCAACTCTTTGTGAAGTCTTACTGATTCAGGAGTTGCTAGAAAGTCCTCCATCCCGTTTAGTGAACGTGCTAGACTGTCTGCTCTCTTCAGTGAAACCCCTTCGACTTCTGCAATAATCTCAGTTTGCCCATCTGTAAGCAACTGTAGGACTTTGTCTTCAGTACCAAAATGATCAGTTAATTTCCTTGCTAAACCAGCACCCACCCCGGGTAAAGCCTTCAGAACCATGGGCAAAATCGCTTGTCAAGAGGTTTTGAAGATACGGGTCGCCCAACCTATTACTTTCACATTTGATTATCTGTTCCTGCTACAGGTCCGTAGACCGGCATTTCAACTTCTACTGCGAATAATGGATCAGGGTCACTGGAGTCATGGTATGCGACAACAACTCCTCCGTCATTCAGGATAGCCAGCGATGCGAAATCGAATCTGATGTCATTACCTGCTCCACTAGTTGAATCTAAGTCTCCTAATCCGATGTAGGTTAGAGTATCTGGAGCCATCGATTCAGAATATTCTCTAACATGGTATAGGACATCAACATCTGGTCCACCTGCAGATTGGTATCTGACATTCAGTACGAACAGGTCTAGCGCCCCATTGGCTTGGAATTCCCACTCCTCAATTTGAGCCCAATTCTCATCAGAATAATTCTGTGTAGCCCATGTGCTGCCTGCATCATACGATAGATGGTGAGTGAATGTTGTTCCTGATAGGCTCACACAATGTAGAGCTCCTGTTGAATCGAGTTGGCAGTATTCACTTGGGAACAAAACATCATGTTTGTTCCAATTTAATGAAGTGTCTAAGAATGCAGAAGTTCCATCACTGAAATATTGTGGGAAGTATAATCCTCCGCTTGGTACAGGGAATGCACGCATCTCTTTGTGTGGTTTGTTAACATCATAGTATGCTGGAAGGTTTGTGAAGTTCAGATCTACCTCTTCTGCACCAGGATTAGAATTACGGCCTGCGAATTGGAAATTATAGTAATTCAGCCCATCCACACTAATTTGACCTCCTGCATTCTGTGTTTGGTGCCAGAAGTTCGAAACCACTAGGCTAGCCCATTCGCCACTTCCAAACGCTGAAGAGATTGGGCCCACAACTTCTACCTGCCAAGAACGGTCATAGAATGGTTCAGTCATACGGTTGTAACACCATTTCCACTCGCCATCTGAATCATCGTAAAGTATTGCATAGAACTTGTCAATTTTCCCATCTCCTCCGATATATGGGAACCACGACATTGAGATAATGTCGCCATTTGTTGCTTGGACAATACTTCCTTCTCCCAATCCTTCTTGTCCAGGGTTTGTAGGTACAGCAGTGATACATTGACCTATTTCTGGCAATACTTCTGGAATGTATGTGTCCCATACATGACCTCTATCTTCTGACCAAACAGGGTATTCTCCGCCAATATTGAGGATGTCACCTTCGATTGTAGTGGCGAGGTAATGCTCACAACAATTGCCTCCGTAATCCTTGTTGAAAACAGCCCATGTAGTTGTAGTACTTTCATTAAAATTCAAATCTATTGTAGTGAACTCCCATGGAGATATTGCAGGGATAGTGTCTACCATTTCATAGTCAAGCCAAATGGGAGCCTCCGATTCCGGTTCTGAAACTGCTTGTTCACCTTCACCAAAGCAACCTGCTAAGAGAGTTGAAAATGCCAGAATAAATGCGATTGGAACTCTCATCTCAAGACCTCGAAACTGTAAACCAAATGGTTGCACCATCAACTTCGAAGGAATCTCCTTCGCCTTCACCTAAATTGAAATTAGCGCTACTTGATCTAGTTTCACTGATGATCCATTCTCTATCTGGCATGAATAATTCAGGCGAATCTTTCATCCAAACATTTAGTGTAATTGTATCTTCAATTGCTAGATTCATATCTTTGCGTGATGCTTGAATTCTCCTTGTTATGTCTCTTGCTAGACCCTTTGAAAGAAGTTCAGGATTATCGCTCATGTCAAGAACTAGAGATACTGAACTATCTGCAATCTGGACTGTCTGTGCAGCGTATCCTTCGCGCTCAACACGTCTTAGTTCGATGTCATCAGCTCCAATCTCATAACCTGCAATTACCAGATTCCCTGCTTGGATGCTGGCAAGCATTGCTTGACTTTCACCGTCTTCAATTCCTTGAAGAACAGCAGGAAGGTCTTGCCTACACTTTGCCCCAAGAGTTCTACGGTTTGGAACAACTTCGACACGTTGGAACCTGTCGAGGTCTTTCTCTAGAGATATAATCTCGACATTCAATTCTTCAGCAAGGATTTCATGGAAATCAGACAAGTCAGGTCCACTGACAATCCATCCTTCTGCACATGGTAGGCGCTGTCTACGGTCAGCATCAACCCTGATGCGACGACCGGTTTCAGCTAATTCACGAACTAGAGCCATTGTTTCAATAATCTCATTGTTAACTTTCTCAGCTTCAGGCCAATCAGCAAGATGGACAGATACTCCTTCCAAATTACGATGAATTGTATCGGACATAAACGGAGAAACTGGAGCCATTAGTTTGCTGACTGTAACCAGTACCTTGTGGAGTGTGTGTTGACAAGCTAGTTTGTCATCACTATCCGCTTCATCCCAAAGGCGTCTACGAGAACGCCTTACATACCAATTTGAGACATCATTGACTACGAACTCTTCGATGTCCCTACATGCCTTGTGGAAATCCCATTCTTCGAATTGCTTTGTTGTACTTTCGACGATTTCTGCTAGTCTGGATAGAACCCAATCATCGAGAGGAGTTCGGTTTCCTTGCGGTGAGGTCGCAGGATCAAATCCATCTAGAGCAGCATAATCTGCGTGGAATCTGTGAACGTTCCATAGTGTAAGGAACATCTTGCCATAGGTTTCCCTGACGCCATTAGGGTCAAACTTGAGAGGATTCCATGGCGCTCCAGCAGTAACCATGTACCAGCGAGTCGCATCTGCGCCTTCTCTGTTGAAATGGTCCCAAGGGTCTACGATGTTACCTTTTGATTTGGACATCTTCTTTCCTTCAGCATCTAGAATCAATCCCAGGGATAGACATCTCTTGTAACAAATTGAATCGAAAACTGTTGTACTAACTGCTAGAAGTGTGTAGAACCAGCCTCTTGTTTGGTCAACACCTTCACAGATGTAGTCAATCGGGAAGTTATTCTCGAACTTTCCTTCTTCACCAAATGGATGGTGCCATTGTGCGAAAGAAGCACAACCAGAATCGAACCAACAGTCCATTACGAAAGGCTCTCTCTTCATGTCACCATTACATTCAGTGCAAACTAGTACAGTATCATCAACATAAGGCCTGTGTAAATCTTCAGCGACAGGACTTCCTTCCTTTGCCATGCGTGCCATTTCTTCGGTTGAGCCAATGCAATGTTGATTGCCACAATCTTCACAAATCCATACTGGTAAAGGAGTACCCCAATATCTTTCTCGACTGATAGCCCAATCCTTGACATTACGCAACCATTCTCCGAAGCGGCCTTCGCCAACCCAGTCGGGAGCCCATTCAACTTCTGAGTTGAATTCAAGTAGCATTTCTTTGACAGCAGTCATTCGAACGAACCATGAGTCCATCGCATAGTATAGCAATGGATGACCAGTCCTCCAGCAATGTGGATAGTCGTGGAGATACATCTTTTCTCTGTACAATAATCCTGCATCATGCATCAATTCAATGACAGTTGAATCACAGTCTTTGACATAGCGTCCGTCAAGTGATGGATGTGTTCCAGCAAGGAATGATCCATCCATGCCTACAGTGTGTTGCGCAGGGAGCCCAACTTCCATTCCAAGGTTGTAATCGTCTTCACCATACATTACTGCGGTATGAACAACGCCAGTACCGTCGGTGGTAGTAACCCAGTCAGCGCCAATAACTGTCCATGCGGTTTCTGAACCATTTCGGTCAACTGCATCAGGGAATAGTGGTGTGTAAGAGCGACCAATCAACTCGCTACCAGGGAATGTTTCAATCTCTTCACAATGGTGACGAATGACCTCTTTGAATAAATCTTTAGCGAGAATTAATTCTTCTCCAACATTAGCTCCGCCGTGCCCTTCCCACTTTTCTGGTTCTGCTGTGACTCTTACTCTGACATATTCAACTTCAGGCCCTACTGCAAGACCAACGTTTCCAGGTAGTGTCCATGGTGTTGTAGTCCATGCTAGGATAGAGGCATCGGTATCTTCGAGTTTGAATTTTACATAGACTGAAGGCTCTTCGACCTCTTTGTACCCAAGGGCAACTTCGTGACTGGAGTAAGAAGTACCTGTTTGTGGACAGTAAGGCAGAACCTTGTATCCTTTGTACAATAGTTCCTTTTCGAACATTTTCTTTAGAGCCCACCAACATGATTCGATGTAGGTATTGTGAAGGGTGACATATGGATTATCAAGATCGCACCAATATGCCATACGCTCGGTCATTTCACGCCATGCAGCCTCGTAAGTCCAAACAGAATCACGACATTCTTTGTTGAATTCCTTCATTCCAAAAGCTTCTATCGCTTCATTACTCATCAAATCTAATCTTTTCTGAACTTCGATTTCTACTGGCAGCCCATGGGTATCCCAGCCACCCTTCCTTTCGACAAAGTTACCCTGCATTGTTTTCCATCGACATACTAAGTCCTTGTATGTTCGAGCAACTACGTGGTGTATGCCCGGTTTACCGTTAGCAGTAGGAGGTCCCTCCAAGAAAATGAAAGGCTCGCCTTCAGAGCGGTTTTCGACACTGACTTCGAATAATTTCTCGTTCTGCCAAGTAGAAAGTAGACCTGTTTCCAATGCAACTGAGTCCAGTTCGCTGGTAGTCTTAGGGCTGGCCATGGCACATGCGAGATGTCAACATGTCTTCAAACAGTCGTTCAAAAATATGTGTAAAAACCTTCTAAAAACGACAAAAATAAGATTTCCCGAAGGGGTTGCTTTGAATTACATTGAGTTCATCCAGTGAATACATGGCGGGACTAAACCGGAGTGTCAAAGCGTTCGCGCTTAGTATTCTGTTCATACTTTCAGGGCCTTTGTCACAGTTCATGATGGCGGATGAATCTATTTCAGAGTTAGATTTAAGCGAAGGTTTTTCTCAAAGTTCTACCACTATTACAGAGGTCACAATTGCGGGGCCTAATGGCAATGGAGTTGGGCCTTCATTAGTGATGGATTCCGACCATGCATTACAGACTATTTCTTTCTCAGTTGCAGCAGGTGATGAAGTTAGAGAAACGGGATTCAATTGGTCAGATTGGAATGAACCGGGTTTTTCTAAACTTGGTTTGCTCGAAGAAGATGATGGGTCACTTATACTCGGATTCCAAGGAGTTACTTGGGATTTCGATCAAGGTAAAAACGGGTGGACATCTTCAAACACTAATTTTGGGCAGAGAAACTCAGCTTCTACTTGCGGAATGAGCGGAGGAAACGGTGCATCTTGGTGGACTAGGGGCGGAGCAGTATCGGTTACAAGCCCGCAAGTAAACTTGGCAGGATTCCAAGGATTAGCGGTTCAAGCATGGATTAAACAGGGGAACTATCAGTGTGGGGAAGAACCAGATACCAATGAGAACTTTTACCTTGAATACAAGAATTCTAACAATGGTTGGAGCCAAATCCAATACTTACCT
Source organism: Candidatus Poseidoniaceae archaeon (assembly GCA_045568475.1). Classification (GTDB taxonomy): domain Archaea; phylum Thermoplasmatota; class Poseidoniia; order Poseidoniales; family Poseidoniaceae; genus MGIIa-K1. Next base: position 9,785 of record JBJLAY010000055.1, read on the forward strand.
GGTTCGACATCAGGCGGTACTGTCACAAACGTGAATTACAATTTACCTTCTAATGCATATCATCAGGATTTCCAAATTAGAGCAAGACAAAACTCGGGTTCAGGAACATGTTGTGATTATTGGTTCTTTGACGACATAATTATTCCTGGTACCACTGGGGCGGATTTGACTACACCAACTTTTGGATGGTCTTCTAATTCGATAGAGAGAATAGATGAGGGTAGATTCCCTCCTATGCTAATCGATGCAATAATTCCGTCAGGATCTTTCCTAAATTGGACTGTTATCGATGGGGACACAAATAATCCAATTCCAGGACTGGTTAATCGAACTGGAAAGTTAGTTGATCTTTCTTCTGTTGACTGGAAAACTCACAAATCTTTGAAAATAAACCTTCATTTTGCATCCAGTGAATCAGGTGAATCCCCCCGGTTATACGGAATCTCAGGAGGGGGAAAAATCCATGATTCATTCAGCTCTAATCCTGTAGAGAATGGCTGGAGTCTTGATAATTCATCTTGGGATTCCTTAGGGAAATCAATTGATGGTGGTTCAACATCGACTTTGTTTTCCCCTGAATTTGATATCGATATGCCGTTCACTTCCTTCAAATTCGACCCTTCAATCCAGGGAGATGTAACAACATATGTTTCGATTGATAGAGGTAATTGGTCGGAATTCAATTCCAGTTCACAAAGGTTTGATTTGGAGCGTCCATCTTCAGTTATAAAATTCAAAATCGAAGGCCAGAATGGAGCCTGGTCTCTGAATAACATGGCTTTGGAATTGTATCCAAGCGAATCTGTAGTATCCCCAAGGATGGATATCGATGGCGATGGAATATCTGAATGGAGTGTGGCTGGTAAAGGGATTGGCTCATGGGGCAATCAGGATGTATTTATTGATGGGAATATAAGTTCAACATTCGAGATTGGTTTCAATCCAACATCATGGCATTATCTATTAATTCCTAGAAATGCAAAATCATTCGAAGTTTCGGTCGATGATGTTGGAACTGTTGGTTTAGGTGTACAAACAATTGCTCTTTGGGTTGGCAATACTATGATCTCTCAGACAGGAGGAAATGGCTTCGTCGATGGTTTGCGTCTTACTATGAACGAATCCGAATTGGATATTCTTAACTTCGAAACTAACAATAAAGCTCCTACTGAAAGTATGGGTGGGACCGAATTTATTTACAGTAAAATCGAATTAATCTCTGATGCGGGAACGCACCGATTGGGTGGTTTGACAATAACTTACGACGCAGAACAAACCGTAGTTGCTACTGGAATTGATGAGATTGTTTTATCGATGAATAGAGCAAGATTAGATCAGTCTAAGGCAACAAATTTGCCTCTAATTTTTAATGCAGAATCTCCTTGCACTCTGGAAGTTAGTATTCTCTCTTCAACGTCATCAGGTGACGTCACCATGGGCCCTCTCTCATGGCTAAATAATTCTGAAACTCTTACTCCTTCTCAGAAATGGCGCGAGATGACCACTCGTGCCCAAGTTCACACATCATCTCCACATCGTTTGATAATGAACATGTATTCTGATGATGCACAAGCAATGTGGTTTATTCCGATTCATTTTGGGAACACTATCTCAGTAGGCGATCATGATTCATTAATACTGTCAGATGAAGGGATAATACACAATATCTCTCAAGATATTCATGATTTGACTACCAGTTTCAGAACCTCTCAATCATTTGATGATGAAGAATATCTGCGACTTGAAACTCGTGTTGAACTCGCTAATGGCGTGATTTCAATGCCTGCTATTGAGACATGGTCTAGTCCAGCAAGCGACAACGATTTGCAAATAGAATCTATGGCAATATTCACAGATAGAGGACTAGTAGCTTCAGATTCTACATACTTGATGGCTGAAGACAATTTGACCTTCAACATTGATATTGGTTTCGAAGATGGTGCTGAAGATGAGAAGCCTTTCCCTGGTGAATTTGAGTTGCAGTTGTCGAGAAATGATGAGGTAATTGCGAACTCAACCGAATTCGATGGAGATTATTGGATTGTAGAATCGGTAGCTCCTTTCACTAATGGGAATGTAACATATGAAGTGACATTAACTCCACTTGCAGGTGGAGGTTCAGGAGATACTATGTCGATTAACCGAACATTCGTAATCGACCCATTAGCCCCTGTTGTAACCGGTGCGAACATTCGATTTTATGACCATCTTCAATCCTCAACCAATCAGCAAATTATAGTCAACATTACCGATCAACCTGTAATTCCTTCAGAAGTTACGCTGATGCTATGGACTGAATGGGCGAATGATCTTGATGGAAATGGTTGGCCAAGCGAAGGAGAGTATGTTGCTAGGCCTTTGACGCCGCCTAATGACCTTGAAGTGACATATGGTTCTTATCACACGACTGTTGATGATTCATCAGGTTACCCTGGCGAAAAAGTAGCGGGCTATGTTGTAGGTACAGGCCAATCTGGATACGATATAGTAGAGGGCGGTTCTGACTTTGTAGATGATCATTTGTTCATGTACCAGATTTTGGATGATGGCGTTCCACTAATCGACAGTGATGGGTTTGAGTGGGCCGGTGAAAGAAGAGCATGGCTGCACCCAGGTCAAAACTATGGTCTGAATATTTCTTTTACTGAGTTGAATGGAGTTTCAGATGTCGAGCGAATTGAAGTCTCTCTTGCGGATAATATCGCAAGTGATAAGTTGACAATTATCTGGGTTTCAGGAGCAAGGAATTGTGTTAGCGAATCGCACCACATAGTAATCTCTTCATGCAAGATAGTTAATTTGAATGGGCAGAATCCAAATCCATATGAACAGGATTTGATACTCCAATTGGAGTTTATACCTCAATGGACATTACCCGATTTAGGCGATGCTAGAAGGGAGCCTGTGGTCTCCATTTCTGATCGTTCAGGCAACCTAGATTCTGTTGCATACCCGCAGAATCGCTGGAGGTTTTCTACTGAGATGATGATTCCAAGTAACTTGTCACTATGGGTTGAAAACGGTGCATTAACCGATGACGGTGCTAGGGTATCCAAGGGTTCTTTGATGGAGCTATCGGGAGAGGTTATGTTCTCTCAGAGTTTAGATAGACCACAATTCGAATGCGACGTAGAAGTGAGAATTGATGGAATCAAGACCACGGTTGCGTCTTCTGAAGGCTTATTCACGGCTCAGGTAAATGCTCCAGTAACATCGGGGCAACATGCAATGACCTGGAAGGTAGGATGTATGCCGGAACAGGGCATTGATACCACTAGTCAAATCGATGCGGTTAAGTGGATTTTAGTTGATACTGTGGGCCCTCAAGTAATAGAATTCTCTTCTCCCAGACAGTCCTCAATATTAGAGCTTGAATCACACGAGATTAGAGTGGTAATTTCAGAGAATTATGGAATCGATGCGGGTTCGGTGGAAATGTTTTGGTGGATTTCAGGCAGCAGTTCGAACGATAAGATCGCTTCTGGAAACCAAATGATGACATTAGATGGCGAAGAAAATGAAGGATTACGCTTAGAGTTTGTAGGTTCGGTTAATTTATCTGGAGTTTCGACTGAGTTTTTACAAGAGCAAGTCGTACTAAAAATTAGGTTTGAAGGAAGAGATATCGCCGGTAATCAGTTCGACACCACTCGTAATAACGAGAATTATCCTGCAGGCCTATGGAGTCTCATTCATTATACTCCTGACTTCAAATTTGAACAGAGTGGAATAGAGTTATCAAAATCTAGTCTCGAAGTGGATGAGCCTACGATTGTTCAAATCCATGTGAGGAATGAAGGGATGCTTTCTGGTGATGCTAATTTACTAGTAGAAATTGTGGATTTGAACGGTGCTAGATCACAACTAGCCAAAACCTCGATATTTGTTGATGCCAATTCAGTTGCGACCTTAGTGGTTGATTGGAAACCCTCATCTCCTGGCATTCAAAGAGTAGAAGTGACAATCGGTGAAGATACGGATAAGTCCGAATTCATTGATGTAAAAAAGACACAAGAAAAATCATTTTTGCAAGATTCAATAGGTTCTACTAGCCCATGGATTTTAGGTGTGGCCGTGACAATGGTTTGTGTTAGTTTGCTATTTATCCTAGCTTGGATGCGACTTTTTACATTGAAGAATGGTGATTCAGATTTGGAATGGGAATACGAATACGAAGAGGATGAATTCGATGATTCTGACTAATGCAAAAGCATAGGAACTAATCATCTTTGGAGCAAGATAGAGGGAGAGGCATGGCATCGAAAATCGCTTTGTTGCAAGTCAATCCTATAGTTGGAGATATTAGTGGTAATGCCTCCAAAATCAGTAATTTTTCAGAACAGGCAGCGCAAGCAGGAGCGAGTCTAGCTGTTACTACCGAATTGGCAATCAGTGGATATCCTCCAAGAGACCTCCTTCTTCAATCTGATTTCATCAAAGCGTGTCACGAAACTGCGAGTAATCTTGAATCGGTAATTCCGATTTTAGTTGGAACTCCAGTGCCTTCTGTTGGTGAGCGTTCTCTTCCTGGCAACGGAGTTGTTAGGGCAGGAGATTCAGTTAGAGAAGTTACTAGAAAGCAATTACTGCCGACTTACGATGTATTCGACGAGGCTCGATACTTTGAATCTGGAACGGGCCCGGGAATTGCTCGAACAATTGGAGGCTTGGACATCGGCGTCACAATTTGCGAAGACGCATGGCAACATTGTGGAGCAACTCCTAATGATTACGATAGCGACCCCATAATCCATATCGTAGAATGGGGAAGGCAAGGAGTTGTTCTAGATGCTACTGTAAATCTTTCAGCCTCCCCTTACCATGCAGATAAATCCGGGATCAGATTAGCAGTTGCTAGAAGTGCAGCAGCTTCTCTGAACCATCCATTCTTACTCGCAAACCAAGTTGGGGCTAACGATGACCTACTGTTCGATGGGCGCTCTATCATCGCTTGGCCAGACGGTACGGCGGTAGTTGCTCCAAGTTGGACTGAAGGGATTCTAGTTGCTGATTTGCTATCTCCGGATGCTTGTGAATGGCTTGGAAATGGTGAGATTACAATTCTTTCTCCAGATGAAGATTTGATTTCTAGTGATGATGATTTACTTGATGCTGTGATTATTGGATTATCTGATTATTGCAGAAAGAGTGGCATCTCTAAAATTGTGTTAGGACTTTCGGGAGGAATAGATTCCGCACTGGCTGCTTGTGTGGCAAGTGCGGCGGTTGGTGCTGAGAACGTAACTGGAATCTCTATGCCTTCGCGTCATTCTAGTCAACACAGCATTGATGATGCTAAGGCAACTGCTGAAGCATTAGGAATTAATTTTTCAATTCAACCGATTTCAGATTTACATCTTTCAGCCGAATTAGCATTGAAGGAAACCTTGGCTAATGGTAATCCGGTGGCGGCAGAAAACCTGCAAGCACGACTCCGCGGACTGATTGTAATGGCCCACGCTAATGCTAATGGTGCAATGGCTATTGCTACAGGTAACAAGTCAGAACTTGGACAAGGGTATTGCACATTGTATGGCGATATGGCTGGCGGTTATGCTCCGCTGGGAGATTTGTACAAAATGGAAGTATATGCACTTGCAAGAGAGTTTAATCAAAGAATTGGTAAAGATGCAGTGAATGAATCAACACTCACCAAACCGCCGAGTGCCGAACTTGCACCCGATCAAAAAGACGAAGACAGCCTGCCTCCATATCCTGTGCTGGATGAGATTCTACGCTTACATATCGAAGATGGTTTAGATGCTACTGAGATTATTTCCGAGGGCCATGATAGCATTGTTGTCAAAGAGGTTCTAACTCGTCTAGCAAGAAACGAGCACAAGAGATGGCAGATGCCGCCTGCTCCAAGAGTGTCGAAAAGGGCATTTGGTCAAGGTTGGAGACAACCATTGGCTGCTCGCCATGATTGGCGTTAACTAAGGATAATCCATTCATTATCCAATTCTCCATGAGACCAGCCATACATTTCTAATCCGTATGTTGCAGAATCTGCGATGAAGTATGCCAGCTCATTTGTCACCCAAATCTCTCCATGAACTCCGGATTCCAAATTTCCTATATCATGGTCCCAAAGCAACTCTAATCCTGAACTAGTGACCAGATGTAACTCGCCTCCATTGACTGGGTCGTTGACCAAAGTGAGCAGATTATCTCCAACAATAGAAAGGTGAGATGGCTGGGAAGATTCCATCCCAATGGCATAATCGGTATGTAGCCATGCAGAGATACCATCTGTCACACATAACTCATAACCGTAAGCAGGAACTCCACAATCGAACCAATAAAGGCCATCATGAGAAACGATTCCAGTATTTTCTCCGACTCCTTGAATTGTTGAGTTTAGTTCGACTAAACTCAAATTGCTTGGAATGAAGGCCATTAACCCT
>JBJLAY010000056.1:0-16045 GCA_045568475.1 Candidatus Poseidoniaceae archaeon
CGGCTCTAATTCTACTGAGCCATCACATCAATCAACACGATGCCGAAAATCCGATTCATCAGAAATTTATAGCCCCAATTCCAATGGGAATGGGCCTTATGGCTAGAGTCTGATCCAAGTCTGGAAGTTAAGGACTAATGGGTGGAGACAATCAAAATTGATTATCGTTAATTCGATAGACACCAGTCATACATTGATTGAATAATCGGTGCTAATGATTCTGATTTTTCTGTTAATTTATAGGAAATCGATTTTGATTCACTTACCGTACGCTTCACTAACCCATATTCTTCAAGTTCATTCAACCGTCTTGACACGGTTGTCCCCGAAGAATCCACGCTAGATTTTAGCTTAGTGAAACTCAATGAATCCCTTTCTTCATGGAGTATCAAAAGAATGTGTAAGGATTTTGATTTTGTCAAAATCTCTAGGAGTTCGTCAACCTTGGCATAAATTGGGTCGCATTTAATTTCCATATCTAACCGACTCTACGATACATTGCTGACATATCACTGATTTCAATTGTTAGTTACATCATTGTTACCATATGATTAATTCATGAAATCTTTTAGAGGGTTTTATGCAGAAGTTGGTAAGGTCACCTGTATTGATTTCTTGCCTATTGGCTGCAACAATGCTAAGTGTTATTTTGTCCCCAATAATGACACAAAACTCCATTCTGGAAGAGAGTATGGATGACTTGAGAAGCGGTGAGGGCTCGGTTTGGACACTATCTCCTACAACTGGGCCACATACAGGTGGGACAAGCCTGACATTAACCACAACCGGTCTTTCATCATATTTTGAAGAAAGTAATTGGGAAAATTTCACGATTGATTCTTCAGCAGATGTAGGTAAATTCTCATCAATCGTAGCCGATTCCAATGGTGAACTTCACATTTCATATCGAGATTCTACAAATGGGCACCTAAAGTATGCATCTAATGCAGGAGGAACTTGGACTAACTATCCAATAGACAACGGTGGAGGATACATTGGAAGATACACATCAATTGACGTAGATTCCAATGATAAGGTGCACATCTCTTACGGTAACCTAAATTCTTGGGACCTAAAGTATGCGACAAATGTCGCAGGCTCGTGGAGTCGAAGCACGATCGACGATGGAGGCACTGGCCAAGCCGGTATGTACTCCTCGCTAGTAATTGATTCAAATGATTTGATTCATGTTTCTTATTGGGGCCGAAGTTTTGATCTTAAGTATGCTACTAAATCAGCAACAGCCGGGGGAACTTGGGCTGATGAAATAGTTCAGTGGGGATATATGACGGGAGAATGGACTTCTATCGCGCTTGATTCAAATGATAAACCATTTTTCTCTCATTGCGATGAAACTTACGACCGTCTCGAATTAGGTTACAAGAGTGGTAGTTCGTGGACCACACCGACTATAGATTCCGGAAGTTCAGGTGAAATCGACAATGGTACATCTCTCGCAATTGATTCAAATGATGCCAAGCATATCGTGTACTATGATGACGATAATGGCGACCTAAGATATGCTGATTACAATACTCAAACGAATCTTTGGCAGAACACAATTTTGGATAGTACTGGAGATGTAGGCAAGTACCCCTCAATTGAAATTGATTCTCAGGATAATATGCACGTAGCGTACTATGATAACGGAAATCAAAAGTTGAAGTATGCCTATCACGATGGCACATCTTGGAATTTCTCTACTTTAGATGAATCTGGAGGAATGTATCCATCAGTTACTATCGATGCAAATGATAACATCTACATTTCATACTACGATGATACAAATTCAAACTTGAAGATGATACAACACATCGTAAATTCAAATGATCCACTTGGCGAGGTTGAAGTCGAGTTTGTTGGATATGGAAATGTAACTGGTACGGTATTAGATGATGAGACAATCACATTTTCTTCTCCACCTGGTAATATCGATGGAGAAGTAGTCGATCTGGCAATCTGGTTGGAAAATGGAACAAAAATCAATCTCCCTGTAAGCTTCGAATATGAAACATATGATTCAGACGGCGATGGCATTCCAAACACTTCTGATGACTGTCCTCAAACCTATGGAGATTCCACAATTGACCAAACAGGATGTCCAGACTCAGATGGTGATGGATACAGCAATTCAGGCGATGCCTTCCCTAATGATCCTAGCCAATACAGCGACTATGATAATGATGGATGTGGAGATAATCCATCTGGAGTAAATGCTGATGAGTTCCCTTACGATACAACACAGTGTACAGATTCTGACTCAGACGGTTACGGAGACAATCTTAGCGGAAACAACCCAGACAATTTCCCTTCAGATTCTAGTCAGTGGAACGATTCAGATGGTGATGGTTTTGGTGACAATCCACTAGGAAACAACTCTGATGATTGTCCTGAAGAGTATGGCAATTCGACCTTCCCAGGATTAGGATGTCTAGATTCCGACGGTGATGGTCATGCAAATACATTCGATGCATTCCCATTCGATGCCAGTGAAACCCACGACACTGATAGCGATGGTGTTGGTGACAACTCCGACGCGTTCCCAGTAAATGCAATGGAACAATTCGATACCGATTTAGACGGTGTAGGTGACAATTCAGATGCATTCCCTGAGGATGCTAATGAGTCGGCTGATAGTGATGGAGATGGCGTTGGAGACAACGCAGACATGTTCCCGGACAATGCAAATGAATCTATGGATTCTGATGGTGATGGAATTGGCGATAACGAGGATCAGTATCCCTTGGTTGACAATTTCATTGACTCTGATAATGATGGAATCTTAGACTTGGAAGATGCATTCCCTGGCGATGCTACCCAAACCAATGATTCTGATGGAGACGGTTACGGAGACAATCTTTCGGGAACTAACCCCGACCTCTTCACGAATGAATCTACTCAGTGGGCAGATTCAGATGGTGACGGCTATGGTGACAATTGGGGCAACTCCTCTTGGAACTCTACGCGTGTAATCGATTTCCCCGGAGAATTTGTTGAGGGTGCAGAATTAGCTGACCATTGTCCTACAATTTCGGGCAACTCTACTGCAGATGGCTTCTTTGGTTGCCCGGATGGAGATGGTGACGGAATCGCTGATCAATACGATGATGTGAATGGCTCCGCAGTAATTGAACCCGAGGAAGAAAATCAGCAAGATAATTCTGAAGAAACTCAAGAAGAATCAAATTCTGAAGAAGAATCATACTTCGATTCACTGCTTTCTGGAAATACAGAAACTATTACTCAAACCGTAGGTTTTGGAGCCATCTTACTTGCTATCCTTGCTTTACTACAAACTAATATGGTTGCCGCTGTACTTCCTGATGCTTTTAGATGGGTCCAGGTTCTACGCCGCTCGAATAAACTTTCAAAAGAAGAAATCAAGGAATTGAATTACCTTCAATCTCTTGTCCAAGCATACTACCTAGACATTGCTTCACTAAACGAAGAACTCGAACTATTGAAGGCTGACTTAACTGCTCGATACATGAACAATGAGATCAAAAAAGACACTCGAGAAAAGATACTGACACTGGTGGATGAGCTTCAAACATCGACTGCTAATCAAATTGAAAGAATCGCATTCAACGATGCGTATTTCGGACTGATTGGAACTACTGATTCTGAAGAGAGAACAGAACTTCTCGAACAAGAATTAGCCATGAGGGCAGAATCACCAGTCGCCGTTGTGCAAACCCCTCAAACCGGATTACCTCAAAGAGAAGTTCAAGGTAAAATAAGTCCAGAAGATGGTTACGAATACATAGAGATGCCATCAGGCAGTGGGAACTGGTTTGTTCGTAATATCGAAACAGGCGAATGGCAAAAGTGGACTTGATTGGTTTTTTACCCTGCTAGTAAACAAAAAAGCCCCCACCGAGAGCGAACTCTCGATGGGGGCAAAATCTAGCAACAGCTAGTTAGCAAACCATATGGGCTATTTGTTGGGAACTACACTAGTAACATCTGCCATTCATTATGCTGATTTACTAGGTCTACAATGTCGATTGGCGTCCCATTCTTTATTGCATCATCAATGGCTATTTGAGCGCCTAAAGCAACAATGTCTTCGATTTCGAAGCCTGCTATGTCGCTCATTACGTTCTGTATGCTTCTACCTTGTCCATTAGACAGCAATCGTTCAATCTTCTCCGATTCACCATCTTTGGGGCCTCTTACTGGGCTCATGCGACTCCTTCCTGAATCTCAGCCCAAGGTGAGACGGTTTCGTGAGACCAACTTAATCCACTAATCGCCTTCTCTGGGCTGCAATTACTACTTGTAGAAAGCAGGCCGTCGCCACCTAACACATATGCTACCTCTAGGATGTTGGATGCAATCTGGAGCGAAGAACGGTCTGTATTGCTCCAATATGCCAACATGTTGGGGTGAGTGTGTACCCACAACTTGAATGGTATCTTTGCACCATATGGTGGGGACAAAGTCACTTCACTTTGGTTTCCCCAATCTATCCATATGGAATCATCAGCATCGATCAAGATACTTACTTCACGATGGAGTGCTGAACTAATACGATAGATTTCTTCCCATCGTTTAGCCACTACAAGTTCTTGCATCATTTCTACAAATTGCTCTGTTTCTGTAATATCTTGCATTTATATTCCTCCAATTCTAATCATTTCTCCACCAGTAATGTTACCCATTCTGAATGATGGAAGTTGAGTATTGTAACCATAACGTTGCCTAATGCTTTGGAATAACCACTGTGCACCTAATGTTGCACACATGGCAAAACCAAACTCTAGGTTTTGATAATCTAATGCGCCTTTGATTTGGCAACTAGTGGCAGTCTTGTTTCCAGGGATTGAATCAACAATCTCTGTATTCGATGTGCCATCAATCATGATGTATCCATCACCTTGACATCTAAGGTCTAGCCAAGATGTAGCAGAATTGTGAACTAGGTTTCTTGGTTCCATCCTATCAACAGCAACTACAACAATGTCGTATCCTTCGAGCTGTTTAGCATCTACAAGTTTCTGTGGGATTGAACCAATAGTTACAGAACAGTTTGTTGAAAACCTATTCTCTAAAGATTCAACTTTGTGCAAGCCGATATCTTCGGTTACAAATCGTTGATGTCCAACATTCCCACCTTCTACCAAATCATCGTCCATAAGATCGATGTGAACCTCAAGCATACACTTCTCTAAGGCCGGAACTACTAGTTCTACTAAGTTAGAACCAATACCTCCTAGTCCTACAATGAGTACTTTGGGAATCATTCAAGCAACTCCCAGATGCTATCGCTTTCCTCTTCCATAGCACCATCTGCCTTCGCAGCCTTCTTTGCTAAATTAGAAAATACGGGTGAAGTTTTACACAATTCGGCAAAACCCTTCGACCGATAAATAACGCTACATTCCATTCCATTGGCAATCTCGCGTGGCCAGTTTTGCAATCTATTAATTGTGCTTTCAAGATCTCCCCACCAAAAACCGTCAACTAGTGTGTCCTCAACTATAAGTCGTTTAGTACCGCCGTTTATCGAAGATGATAATTCAATACCTCCAACCTCAGGGTCACCAAAATCTAGATGCCATTTCCATCCATTCGTTCCTTTTACAGTGACTGAATTTTCAGTATAATTTGTGATTGGGAACTTCGAACAAATGTATTCAAATAATACATCTGAGATTGGACTTTTAACTAATCCATAAGTCTCCATTAAAGCAGCTCTTAGTGGTTCCATGTTATCCTGACTAAATGTTATCTTATCATTGACAAGTCCCAAAATCAAACCTGTCAATGTATCTAGAGAAGGTATTGTATGCTCAGAGTCAACTTGAATACATGCAGTCTTATGCTTTCTAACCCAGTGATCTTTGGGGTGCACTTCTATTTGCCTGAATCCAGAATGAGATCTGCTTGAGTATACATTGTGAAATGGGATTAGTAAGTCACTAAGCAATATACAATACGATGCTAACTCACCTAAGATAATCAGATAGTTTCTGCCAATTCGAACGGTATCTGGGTTCTCTTCAATTACAGACTTTAGCAACCCAATAGCTGCTTTGTTAGATTCGATTGAATCTTCAAAGCATTGTATAACCGCATCTGCTCTTTGCTTTCGAGCTCCTTTCCAGGAACTAACTTCATCAGCGTCAAAAATATTCTTTTTGTCTTTAGAAAGAATCTCTTCTAGCAACGTTTTCGGCTTGGAATCACCTTCCGAGCCGCCTACCAATCCCGGCATCACTCTCACCGATTCTGCTTCAGACCAGTTGACTTTGTCTAGGTCGCCTTCGCGCACTAGCATGTTGTCAACAAAGATCCACTTCTCGTCTTGTTGCTCTACCAACTCCTGAGTATCCTCAGGAGATAGCATCAATGTCTGGTGACCTGATGCATCCGCAATTTCGATGCGGATTAGTTTCGCACCACCAACTAGTCCTGGCATCACTCTAACCGATTCAGCCTCAGACCAGTTGACTTTGTCTAGGTCGCCTTCGCGCACTAGCATGTTGTCAACAAAGATCCACTTCTCGTCTTGTTGCTCTACCAACTCCTGAGTATCCTCAGGAGATAGCATCAAGGTCTGGTGACCTGATGCGTCCGCAATTTCTATGCGGATTAGTTTCGTTTGTTGTTCGTTGTTTTCTGTTTTGTTTTGTTTATCCATTTTTTGTTACACCTCTGTAAGTTGGAGATTTAGCCCTCCATAGCTAGAGACGTCTACCATCTCTGTCTTCCATTCTCGTAAGAACCTCGGCTGCCAGCCAAGTACATTTTATTAGGAATAAAGTAGCATTGAAATGTCTACATCTGCACCTTCTTAAACCCGTAGATTATTCAGTCCTCAAACTGATAGTGTTTTGATAAGTTCAGCAGATTCAACATCGTCGTAAAGAGACAGTAATATTGCTGCCAAGGTGTCACCAATTGGTAGGTCATTCTCCATTTCACCAGCAGGTTCAATACATACAGTTCTGGCATTGAGGATATCGTTAATTATCCAAAATACACGGTCTGTACGGAATATTGTGCTGTTAACTTGGTAACAATTACCGGTTATACTATCAACTTGGAAACCCTTTTCTGATATCGACACATGATCCTTTAGTTCAATCATAATTTGCCTTAAGAATTGGAAAGACCTAGTTGTGGCAGGGTCTAGAACAGACTTTATCCATTTCCAGTTATCAAATGTGTATAGACTACAAAGTAATAATTCCCTGAAGAACTCTCCAGAATCTCCTTTGAGGATTCGCTCAATCTCTGATATAATTGATATTGAATTAGGCAATAATAGATTTGAATCATCACCAAATAGTTTGTATTGCGATTGTAATCGATCAATTGTATTAGAATAATTGTAGTTCAATAATTCCACTATTTGTTTCACACTTAGGTCAGTATTGCCAAGCATCATTACCACTTCAGCACAACCTTCCAAATCCTTGTAGTCAAAGTTAACACTTTGTCCATTAATTGAAACTATTTCTGCGTAATAATTCGAGTAGAGCTTTACTGGTGTAGTGAATCTGTACGCATGGTTAGGAATATCGTCTCCTTTCATCCGTACAATACGAAAAGTAATATTTTGATTTTGCACATCAAATTGCAAAATCTTCTCTTCATCATCACCCAATATCTCGGACTTATCCAAGTCTACGAAATGAGAGTAATACGATAGAGCAAGGTTTTCATTTCTTGACAACTGTTCGGTGTATTCGTCAATCTTGCCCTGTATATGTGTTATGAGGCTTAGTAGCCCATCGGTCTCAATCAGGAATTGTCCATTAGACGCTGATACGTAATGCGGGCGCTCTTCTTGTATCTCAGAAAGTAGTTCTATCCATGCAACATCATTCGTTGGCATTCCTTGAGAAATTATACTCTGATAATTGTCACAACTAAGGAATTCTAACATTGTCATTTGATTAAGACCCTCACATGTTCCAGGAATTGGATCTTCAGAATCCATTATCCAAGGTTTACAAACACCACATAATGCCTTGTTGTAGTTGATTGTTGAGTGACAATTCAAACATTTATGTTCAGTTGCCATCTATTCAACCCCAGTCCTCTTCGAATTGAGTAGGCCAAGATCCATCTTCAATGCAAGTAACCTCATTGTCATCAAATAGAATTCTGCGAGAAAATTCATTATCAGTTTTCGATTCAGCAGTCTTTGCTTTCAGATATTCAGTCAGTGCTTTCATTAGTTCATTCATAGTTTTATCATCTTTCATATTATCACCTTGTGTATGTGTTATGTGGCGCATAGCGCCTTTGAGTAGGAGGGAGAGGGAGTCTGCGAGTAAACTCGCATGCTTCTTATTGCGCCCCTTGACTCGACCTCTCCCATGAATTTGGGTTGGGGCTTGTGACCAATGCCACAGTTAACTTCTAATTTTACGGATTAAGGAACGTGAGCTCCACAATCTAGACATTCTTCTTCGCTACTAATAATTCTCAAATTTTGCGAAGAGCATTCAGGACATTCTCTTTTCTGGGTCGTCTCAATACGACAACCCGGCTCGTCCCAAATCGGAGACATCGAATCTCCGAATTCTCTATGCCCACGAGCAAACTCTTCTTTTTTAGAACGAGTTGTAATTTGAGAAAGATCAATCTCACGGTCGTGAACAAAAACTACGTTTTTGGCATCGCCTGAATAACCACACTTGCGATTATTACAATTAATAACTCCAGATGGAGTTGGGAATGACAAAGTTCCACATTTAGGGCAGAACATGTCAATTCACTCCAGGGGATATTCTTTTTCGCCTGAAAGCAAGCCAAGGAAAGGAATGCCGATTGCTAGGCCTAAACCACCTAACAAAACGCCCTTTCCGATCATGCCGCACAGCTTTGCAATATTCTTTGTATCTTCCATTGTCCATTCATCACTCATTTTTTCACTTCCTTTGTTTTTTTTCCTTCGGGGATATTCATTTGCTCTTCATCTCCCTCACGGAGAGTATTTACCTCTTCCATAAGCGCATCAAGTTCTTCTAGTGCCTGTTGGTAATGCTTCCTCATTTTTTCTCACCTTGTGTATGTGTTATGTGACGTAATACGTCTTTTTCGATGGGCTTTGCACCCACTTGGACATCATTCAAGCGATATGTCTAGACGCCTGCGTATAAGCAAACGAAGAGTTTCGTCTTCTACGATGCAAGTCCTTTCCTTGCAGTCACGGATCTGTCTCCGTTGTTTAGTTGAGAGTCGGAACTATTGCCCTTCCCAAAACACCACGAACAGTTCATCGTTGCAGGCGCGACAAATACCATCGTAAACTGATAGTCCTTTTTGCACACCGCATCTATCACAATCATTCATTTTTTTCACCTTGTGTATGTGTTATGTGACGTAATACGTCTTTTTTTGATGGGCATCGCACCCATTCGAGCATCATTTTGCACATACCTGTGCTTAGTATATTTTCAACAATCATCGTCGCTGTCGTCATCATCAGTTGCATTTGCAACCGCTGCGCAAGCGAGCAATATTGCTGCTAATTTTGCCATATCTCCCATTTTATCACCTCTGGTTTGGACATAAGCTGTGTCCACGTCAGCGCCGATCTTCTATCGGTCAATACCAGTTTCACCTGGTTTATTCAGTCCTGTCCGTCACCGCTTATTCCAGCACCAACAGCCCAACTGCCTAAAGCAATAGTTGCCACTGGTGGGCAAATTAATGCGGCAGGGGTGAGGATAACTGCGTAAGCTTTGAACGGCAGACCTAGTACAGATCTAATCAATCCCAATTTATCACCTCTGATACCTTTCACTCAAAGGGTAGAGTTGCATTCTCTCATGCGTGTCAATCTCATTCGATTTGTTTAGTCAGAATAATATAGCCATGTTAGAAATAATTCCCAAAGCATATTTTCACCTCCTATTCATCTAAGTTATTCGCCAGCATCCACAATGGTGCGAATGCTGTCGAAATAGCTACCACTACAATTGTAGTAACAGCAACTTCTTTTACAATTTTCAATAATCCCATGTTATCATATGTGTTATGTGGCGCAGTGCCGCATTAGTTGGATTCAGTAATACAACTCCGCTTGGGGTATTTAAAGGGGCATCCGAGCCGAATGCGTCTCTCATAAATGATCCAATAATGCGTTCAATCAGTTAAACTTCAACCCGCTTATAAGGGGCGACCACCCCTTTATTTCTGATCGATTAGAAAGGAAAGAACTCATTTGATTTGTTTAAAGAATATCTTTGCATAAATTGTTATTGAGATAATTAACCAAATTGGAAGTGTTTGATACGAAATTCCAACGTACCAATAAAACAAGATAATTGAGATACCAATTATCCGACCTCGATTTCTCCAATCTTCCCTGAAACCCTTTTGTTCTGTACCTTTAGCACTAAGATTCCTTTTCACTGTTTCAACAGTCATTGGATATATGATCGATGTTCCAATTCCTAGAATTAGAATTCCAAGAATCCAGGATTCTTGTTGGGGAATAATTGTTGCTACAATTCCAGAAATGCAAAGTAATAATGCAATGCCTATCCTAGTCCTCTCTGAAAACTTGAATTTAGAATAGTGGCAATACAACGCTCCGAGTAATTTTGTAATTACTAGAAGCAATGTGAATGAAAGAATCCCTGATAATCCAAATATAATTACTCTACCAGTGAGAAGTACAATCCCTCGCCATAAGTTGATTATTGATGCAAAGCAACCTTCTGCTAGAGCTAATATTGCATTGTAATCCATCCTTTGGAATGCTAGATCTGAATGTTTTACTCTTTTCGAAATTTTGTATGTTTGAATATAAGATATGCTAGCAGCAATAGTGGCCCCAACTAATACTAATTCTGGACCTATGCTTGCGATAATTACTCCAGATATTAGGCACAGTATACAAGCGGTCAATTTTTCTTTGACGTACCATCTACTAATTGAACTAGATTTTAGAGAGTAGAACGTTGGCCAAAATAGGCCTACGTAAAGGCCAGATAATGCTGAACTAATCAACAATGTAGAGAAATCTCCAGTTATGGCTGAGAATGTTAGCAACGCAAACGAAAGTGCCCTAAATGCTAACGATCTCCGCAGGAGCTTATCATCAAAAATTGTATTTTTTTTACGAATGATATATGTTTGAACAAAAGCAGCACAAATCATTGTCAAAGCAAATGCGATAATTCCGAATTCATTTGCCAGGAAATATGCAGTAGAATAGCCTCCAATAGACCAACCAAATTTTTCAGCAACTTGGGCACTCAGTCTTGTTTTGTCTAATTGTCTATCGTTTATTTGGTTGTAATATACCATTAACTCACTGTATATGTTATGTGGCGCAGTAAGTCTTAACCAACTAAGAATTCAGATTCTAATACTTCATCTAAATCTAATTTATCCCAATCCCAATCGTCATCAGATGAACTCCATCCTGGATACATTTGTTCACACCACCAATTGATGTTTCTTCCTTTGTGAAGTTCGACAAATTCTTTGTTGATAATTTCTCTCATTTTTCCTATGTCTGCAGCATGAGTGCCAAAGCTATCGTGGACAGACCAGAAACTGTCGATTCCTTCCTTTGCCATAGAATTAATCACATTTCTCATGTGTGCTGCATCCAATGAATGAACGAAGTTTGCAGTTGCACCTGTTTTGTAATCAACACTATTGATCCTTTTACGTTCATCAAGATGTATTTGAATAGTATATGCTATTTTGAACATATTGTTTGCACATTGTGTCGCATGTTCTCGTTTAGTAGTGAATTTATCATTTCTCAAGGCGTCCATAAGTTCTCTAAGGAATATCTTTGCCAGTTCGGCTTTCCAATATTCAGGGAGCTCGTACATTTCATTTCTTTCTTTCCAATCGCTGTTAGGATGTAATAATTCAAATGCTTCCCTTAATTGCTCTATTGCCTTGACTTTGGGAACCGGAACTTCCACCTTTTTTGGCTTGCCATTTTCTGGTTTAAAACATTTAATTGTAACTCCATCATCATTCAGTACTTGCCAACCAAGCAAGTTTGATTCGTCGACTCTGGAACTAGATTTCATTAATTTGTCTTGAACTTTGAAAAGTTTTCTTCTTCCTATTTCCTCGAATGAATCATTTGTAACAAACCCTATCGCATCCATTATATCTTCTGCCACATTTTTTGCAAAACCAACCTGTAGTTTAGAAGGCCATGACAGATTTTTTAATCCTTGAATATTCTCTACAACTGATTTGTATAATGGAGATTCTGGGTGCCAAACCTGTACTTTGGTATTTTTCTCAAAAACTTCTGGTGGTTTTGCACCTTCCTTTCTACTAATAATGCCCTTCCATATGTCTTTCGATGCCCCATATCCAACCATAATTGTTGGCCTTTTCATCAAATTTCTGTTAAAAATACCGGACATTTCATCGATTTGCACATCATCAAGGTCTAATGGTTGTTTATTGTCTTCTATGAACTTACGCAATTTCGAAAAGTTACGACCATATTTGTACTGGCTTGTTGCATACTCTGCAATTTCACCATACAGATCTTGGGCTTTAGATTTGACATCATCTGGCTTGAGAAGATTAACTTTTTTCGCTAGTTCTTTATTTTCGAGTAATGCAGCAGCGTGCTGAAAACCATTACAGGAAGCATCAAGATGGACTGGCATGCCAGATGTTATTTCATTCCAATCTCCTATTCTTTCATATTCACCTAAAATTCTCTTAAACTCTATAATTACAGATAATCTCTGGAATGCCTCACTCTTCGGTTTGAGAAATCCTTCAAGGTTCAATTCTAATATATCCATGATTCTTGGTTCATTGATTTTATCATATATGTGTAAAATGGCATCCTTATGCCTTTCAGTCCACTCATACCTGTCTTGAAAGGGCTTCTTGCTATATTTGTCAGGCTCATCCCAGGATAGACCACTATCTGAAGACGCAAAATAACCATTGAAATCTAGATCTGAGAATAAATTACATACATGAACTTTGAACCATTTCCAGCCTTCATCACCCAAGACTTTCCATTCTTTGAAACGGATTAAAGCTTTGCTAAAATCGCTTCCTTGCGGGCTTAGAGCATTGCTGGAAGTATTGAATCGGCCTCGCCAATCACACGCCCATGAATGCCAAAAAACATTATCGCCATTCCTTATCGCTTTGTGACTAGAGGCCAACGAATTTTCAATCTCTCTTATTCTAATTTTTACATCTTCTCGTAGTTCTGCTACTCTATACTTAGGTAAATTAGCACCACTTGCTATGGGTTTGGAAAAAATGCTTGCAATGAAATCTTTCAAGATCAATTTATTATTTCCTTCATGATATTTGACTTGGTCATGTGTTATTTTGAACCCTTCAGTTATTTCATTAATAAAATCAAAATTCACTTCCCATTGTGTTTTCTGTAAATTATTCAATGCCCGGCAAACATCAATACCAATCACAGTTCTTTCAGGCCAATTAGTGTCAAACTCCTTATTTCCAAACTTGAGATTATGTTTGGATAGATTTCGAATTCTTCTCGCCCCTAGGATACTTTCTTTTGAGCCTGGGTTGATATAACCTCCACCCTTTCTTGGAATGTGCTCTTCTGGTTCGCAATACATCCAGCGTTTTATGCTACCAGACATGTATCTGTAAATGGGGTGGAGCTCATTCCAAGACTTTTCATCCCAATATGCAGGTGACATTTTCCTAATTTCAGAAACTCCATTAGGTATTTTCTCTTCCGTAAGTTTTTCTGTAAAATATATCATAATTGGAATTTTTTGTCTCTTTTTCATTTTCTGAGCAATTTTATCATCATTACCATCGCTATAAAAAATATCTATGTCTTCATGCTCACCTTTTTCTAAAGTAATCCATTCTAGGTCACAAACTAGAATCCTAAGTATTTCATAAGCAAAATGCTCTGAGCCTTTACTTATTCTCCATTCTAGTGTTTCCTTAATCCATTCATTATTGGACTTTCCATCGATGCGCCTGTAGCCAAATAATGGCGCATTTTCGGAAAACGATTTCCTCACACCGTCAGGAATTGAAAATGCTTTGCCAGGCCCTATATCAATCGAATTATCCGAAATATATTTTTCAATTACTTTGTTTAATTCTGATTTAATAAACCGTACAATCTTAGGGAAAAATATTGGATTAGGGAGGCATCTGACAACCTTATTTTTCAAATCATAATCCGGCGGCCTTATTTCATTTGCAATCAGCCAATTAATCAAGTCAGGTTTCTTGAGATCAGAAGGTTCTAAGTCTTGATTTTGATGATAACTTTTATTGAACCAATCGATAATTTCTTTCTTTTTCATTTGTTGATATATTGCCCACTCAGTAGTTACCTTTTCATTAGAATCAGCAATTAGTATTTTTACAGTTTCTCTCGCAATCCTATCGATTAGAGATTCAGATTCTTGATTAGAATCCTCTTCCGTATTTAGAAGAGCAGCGATTTTAATCGCTTCTGATAGCAAATAAATATCCTTTAGCACATATCCATCTTTATGTATTGAGAAAGCATTTGATATTGCTTTTGAAACCTCATCGGTTAATTCATCCCATTTCTCGTATGTGTTTGCAGATTCGTCTCCGTACGATGCAAGTCTTAACACTCTTGGTGAACGCTGGCCAAGAACCATTTCATCATACATCAATTGAAGCCAAACGCGATAGATGTAATTATGGTCGTCCTCAGTTTTTATTCTATGTAGATAATCATATTCGTTCCTATCTGGTCCAAAGTATGCTGTTTTTCCATCAGTTGAGAAAAACGGTGTTAATTGACTAACTTGGTCAAATATCTCCTGACTACAAATTTCCTTTTCCAATAATTGAGATACAATCCAGTCATGCCAATTTATACTACCGTCTTTCTTTGGAACAGGGTACCTTTCACCATTGTTACGAATAATTTCAATATCATTTGGAAATAGGTAAACTGCGTCAGGTTTACCTTCCTCCATATTACTTCCATTACTACAAGCCTATTAACAAATTCTGATAGAAACAGATACCTGCGGATTAGTTCAATTTGCAAGTTTATTTGCAAGTTCTAACAGTGATTCATTTTCTTGTTTAAGTGAACGAATATATCTGGGAATCGTAGATTGAGAATTCGCTAAATCTTCGAGTGAACCCACCCATTCTAGAGCCTCCAATGGGCGCCCAAGATTAGCGGTATCACTCGAATGGACAGACCAAATAGAACAACCATCGCCATCTTCAGATGCAGTTTGTAAACACCAGTTTTGTGGGAGCAGAGATTCTGCGCACTCAATATCATGACGGTTACAGTACCTGACTAAACAGTCATCAAACACATAATCCACATTCATCTCTTCTAGGGCTTCAATCGCCAGTTCGTCTTCCGCACCTAACTGGAACCATACCAATGGAAAGTGTCCTTTGTCTATACGTATGATCAGATTTCTAACCACCGCTCTGGCCCTCTCTGGGGCCAAAAATAATACTACAATTTCAGGAATAATTCCATCATCCAATTCTGGGCGTATTGGAAACCCATCGATTGTCGCCCCTCCGTCCTTCGGGTGTATTGGTGCAATTGCCCATCCACGGTCTGATAATTCTTTGACAGCAGTATGAGCAGGCCTTTCTTGATTTAGTCCAGCTCCGTAAATATGAACAATTGAACTAGATACTATTCGTGATGTCAATTCTGGGCCATCACTGAGACGCATGATTTACTCTCTAAGCATTCTTTTATCAACACTTGTTTAGACGAGGGAGAACCGTTTAATATCGGCTGTACATCACAGAATCTATGAACCGTAAAGCAGCATTATTTCTTTCTGTTATTTTGTTAACCCAAATAGCGTCATATTCGTTTAATCAAATCACACCTCAAATCGATTGGCAAGAGCCACTACAAGGCGATTCAACTTGGGAAGTTTCAGGAAGGAATAATACAACAGGAAATAACACTACGGGAAACTCAGCACCCGTGATATCCAATATGACAATATCACCGAGTAATCCAGTCGTTGGCGATACTCTTTATTGCTCATGGAATTACTTTGACCAGG
This sequence comes from Candidatus Poseidoniaceae archaeon, assembly GCA_045568475.1. Classification (GTDB taxonomy): domain Archaea; phylum Thermoplasmatota; class Poseidoniia; order Poseidoniales; family Poseidoniaceae; genus MGIIa-K1. The sequence continues at coordinate 16,014 of JBJLAY010000056.1, forward strand.
ATAATGACGCAGATCAAACAACATACTGGTGG
>JBJLAY010000057.1:0-15130 GCA_045568475.1 Candidatus Poseidoniaceae archaeon
CCACCACTAATTATCGCAACTTCATGGCCATTTGCAACAATCCAGTCGAGGCAATCTCGTATTCCATTCATCAATGGTGTGCCAACGCATAATTCACGCATTCTTTCATCGGTGATCTCACCATGAGCTCCCTTTATCAATGCGAGATCCATTTTGAGCCAATCCCATTCATCTAATTTCCCTTGATTGTATAACTCAAATGCTTCATGATTTGAAATTCCCAACTTATCATAGACATATTGCCATGTAGACAGATGGTCAACCAAGACACGGTCCATGTCAAAACAAATTAGATACTTCATCAGAACACCTACTCTTCTTTTGGCCAATGATTATACTGAGACTGAATCTGTTTAACCTGCTTGCCCATGATGTAAAGAATCAATCCAACCATCATGGCAAACAATCCCATCAGCGTGACTCCAATTACAGCAATTCCGACCCCTACGCTGGTTTCATTCCACTCATCAAATGAGTCAAGAACATTGCCTGAAAGGTTGTAACCAACTAAGAATAAAACGATTCCTGGAATGCCGAAGAGCAAGAGAGGATGTCTTGATTCAAGCATCCAGTAGAACAGTTGAGCAAATCGGGACGCAGTAGCAAGTGACTCACGTTGTTGAACTTTAGGAGCAGGCTTAGAATGAAGAACTCTAACTTTCAAATTATTATCTAACTCCAGAGGTGTGTGAGTATTCTCCGACTTGGAAATCGCTTCCAGCCCATCTAATGATGCTGCTAGATGAGATATTTCTGCATCGCCATAAACTACTTCTTGCGGGTTAGAATTGTCGCTAGATAAACTGATGAATGACATGTGGACATCCCAATTTTCCTTCGCTCTATTTACTAAAAGTGGGAGATCTCTTAATTTGAATCTGGAATTGATGTGCACTAAAAGGGTAAAATCAGTCGGATTGTCATCTAGTAATACACTCCCAATTACAGGTGCATGTGTTTCTCCATCGTGAGATAAAACCCTACATTCAATTTTCTCTGCCATTTCTACCGTCCCATCAGAACTTCCTAAATCTAGTAGAATGACTTCCTCTGCTAATTCTCTAGCCCTAACTACAAGAGAAACCAAACGTAACTCGAAGTTCTTACCCATCAGAACGATACGTAGTGACTCCATAAACGGCGGGTATTCTTCTAAGACATGAACTTCATGGAAGATTATTGATTCGAAATGCTGTTTGTAATGGTTCCAGAATATACCAAACGTCTCACAATAAGTCTAGTGCTTCTGTCAAAATCGATTCATTTGCCCAATATTTCTTATTCTTCCATATTGTTTTCCCATCACCATCGAGAACATACAAAGAAGGCGTTGCAGGATTAGAAAATGCTTCGGTGTAGTCATATTCTGTTAACCTATTATTCTCAACATCGATTGCTGATTGACCATCACTAGGAATCAAAACTGGCCACAATGATTCTGTGGAACTATTTGGTGAGGCGTATACATCTATTACCTCCTCTCGGTCTTCGAAAGAAGGGTAACGATGAACAGTTATTATTCGAGTATCATTCGAGAGGTTACCACTTCTCATTTCATCAGCTATCATTTCGGTCCAATCGTGACATCCAGTACAGCCAGTTGAAACCCACAGAATAAGTGTGCTTTCACCATTAGCATCTTGTAGAATATCCATTTGCTGACCTCTATCAATATCTCTGCCTGCAGTGTCAGCAATCAAATTTAGATACTCGGGAACTTCAATTTCATTGGAAGGTATCTCTTCCTCAATACTTTCAGGAGTTGTACATCCAGGTATTACCAAAAGCAAAGTAATAGCAATAGCAACTGAATAGAAATCTCTTGCCATGGCCCGAAATATCGACTTAGCCTTTTGAAGATTTGTTTAACCTAATCTAGCATGAAGTTCATCATGAGAATCTTGCTAGGGGTGCCATGTACGACGGGATGATGGTCGGAGTCGTCATTCCCGCTCGTAATGAAGCAGAGCATCTAACAGAGGTTTTGTCTACAATACCTGACTTTGTAGACAAGGTTGTGGTGGTCGATGATGGTTCGACCGATGGAACTGGTAAACTCGTCACGAATGAGGAACTAGTAACACTAACTGGAGAAGGGGTTGGAGCGGCAATAGATGCCGGGCATCAGCGACTGCTCGAATTATTGGATCAAGATTTTGTTTCTGTTGTAATGGCAGGGGACGGACAGATGGACCCCTCCGACATGAAGAATTTGATATCTCCAATTGTCGAAGGAAAGGCCCATCATTCAAAAGGAGAAAGATTGGATAGAGCTGGCAAGATGCCAGTTTACAGACGGATTGGAACATTCCTACTTGCCATCCTGACGACACTAGCGTGTGGTCAAAATATTTCGGACCCTCAATGCGGATATACTGCAACGAGTAGCAAAGTTCTCAAAACATGGGATTGGAATAGATCATGGAGAGGATATGGTTATCCAAATTGGTGGCTAATGCTACTGGCTGAAAAGGGGTGGAAAATCACACATGTTCCTGTTCGAGCAATATACTCTGGACAAAAAAGTGGAATCAAAGTTCACACATTTTTGCCCAAGGTATCGATAATGCTACTTGCTGGATTACATTTGAGAATTATACGCAACACACTCAAAAACCCAACCATCATATTGGTATTTACTTGGGTGACATATGTGTCGGGCTGGATATACTCGCCTATTATGTTCATAGTTGCTCACTTTTGCGACAGAATACATGTTCGAACAATATTGAGGGATACAATATGAGAAGGCCAGGGAGATACGCACACGCCAGACACATTCTGGTAGGAAGTAAGTCCCAAGCACAAGCAATTCTCAATGAGATTACAAATGCCAAAAAACCGTTGAAGGTATTCAAGAAAATGGCGAGAGATTATTCATCTTGCTCTACGGCTGAAAAAAAGGGCGACTTGGGGGAATTCCATGAAGGACAGATGGTTCCGGAGTTTTCGCAACAAGTCTGGTCACAAGAATTAGGACAGTGCGATTGTTTTATCAAAACTAGATTTGGATTCCATCTAATTTGGGTTCACTCTCGCGATGAATAATCATTCACTCTCATCAATGAGTTTTCATCATATTAATTTACGAAATCAACATTGCCATCTAATCGAGTTGGTGGTGGGTCTGTCCAGATTTGAACTGGAGTCCAAGCGTCCCAAACGCCCGAGTATAGGCCAAGCTAACCCACAGACCCTGTAATCCATGCGCCAAGGTTTCCCTTCTTGAATGTCACTGAAGAAGTAGATACGAATTATCATCGCGATGAATCAGCAAACCTTGCCCAACAGCCTCTTCAGCCACGTCTTCCGCAGAAATGGTTACACCTTTTCCTCGTAGGGCACCAGCGAGCCTTTCTAAGGAGACTATGTCATCAATAGCTGCTATTCTTATACATTCGAAAAGTAAAATTGCACTTGGGTTTTCATTCACTTCTATGGCCTTAGGCATTTTTTGCCTCATCTCATCGCGAAGGTTTTCAGGCATGTTTGCAATTGCAACTTCTCTTTGTAGATCACTTGCATTTTCTGCGACTGAAACTACTTGCAGTTTATCACCAGCAGGGAAACCACAATGTGGGCACTTTCTTGTCTTCCCCATTATCCCCCAGCATCGCTCGCAATTTGAACAGCGAACAACGGTGAACAAATTAACACCTCAAAGTGAGAAATCTGTATTACCACTGCTAGGTGGTTTTCTTCCACCTGGACGCATTGCAGGAGCTGCAGGCGCTTTGGTGTCAACCCTTCTTGCTGCATCTGCCATCGCATCGGTCGCTTGCCTAGTCAGACCAGCACGAACTCTTCCGACATTGCCTCCACCAGACATCTTGAGTGATTCTGGGAGGATTAAGGCCGCCATTGCAACACCGTAGTGGTCTTGTGCTGCTGTGACTTCGTCAACTGCAACATCGAAGGTAATAACTTCGAGATCTCGGCTAGCCAAACGCCTTTGTAAATTTCTTTTTAGCAGGGCTTCTGTTTCCTCGTAATCTAATTCAGTAGTTATCTTAGCAACAATTGCACATTCATCTCCTTCAGGAGTTCGACAAGCTGCCCAAGCTACACCCGCACAGGCACTGGAGCCACCATAAGCATACGCCGTAGCCAAATGGCATTCAACCAATGAACCCATAGGCAATGGTTGAGGTGGTGTTGCTTCGAATCCCATTGGCAAGAAAGCACCCTGCACTTCAATTAATCTTGAATCACCAAGTCCCATTTCAACTAAACCTTGGTCATAAGCATCTTCTGCATTCTCTCCCCACGGAGCTACTGCTGTCATTAACCAACCAGGGCATGCTCCTGCCGAAGCGGGGTTCTTACCAGAACTGTACATATTAGGGTCGAGGATGGGCTAGGTTCATCAAGACCGTGGTCCGAGTGGTTGGTATGGCAAGCAATTCTAGAGGTATACTATTGCTTGGAGGAGGGGCTATGATTGCTGTTGCTGCAGTCATTTCAACTACTCGTGGTAAAGGATGGATTATTCCAATGGCGATTTTACTTTCAATTATCTTAGCAATTTTATTATTTTCAACTCTCACATCCAGCGGTGATAAAAGACAAGGAAGCACACCATTTACAGTTGAAAAGCAAATGCATTCAAAAAATATAGAAGCATCGACAGAAGACTTACCAGATCCTAACGAATCTGGGATTGATTTGCCAATACTGTAATAATTATTCCAAATCACTTTGGCTAAACACAGGTGCTTCAGGTCCTACTGGTAAATCTTCTAACTCTTCAGGTTCTAACTCTCGCATTGTTGCATCACCGTGAAGTATCTGCGAGTGGCCATTAGGGTCAAGCAACTCAACAGTTATAGGTCTAGGAATGGGGTCTTCTTTCAATTCGAGTAGAGTTGTGTGCATGTCCTGCAATTTCTTGATGTCTTCAATGTCAGAATCATCGGCATAACACTGCCTAGTCACCATCACTATAATTTCCATAAAACGATCTATCACGCCTTCAATATTTGAAACATAACCGGTAGATGCAGTTCCTGGTTTAACTTCTAAATCCAGTTCTGGTATTCTTACTGTGCAAGAAGATGAACGTACAACTCTGGCACGTATGTGCTCAGGTTTACTGATCAATAGTTTACAACCACCTGGTTTCTTACCTTCTGCGGGAATGAAATCGGATTGCCTCCAGCCGCACGCATGACAAAGAACTGTGATTTGAGTATGTTCACCGAAATATGGAATATCATCGATATGTGTCATCATTCTTACTTGTCCTTCAACTTTACAGATTGGACAAGGTATTTCAACAGGTATTTCATCCATGTTATCGCCTCAAATAAACTCAGAAGATTCTGAAGCAAATGCTTCAGATTCGACACCATTAACGCCGCGACAGCCAGGAGGTAAAAGCATCAACCTAGTTTCAGTAAGCCTGATTATCTGACCACCTAAATCCGTTTCCACAAATTTGTTAAGTCTCTCGATTGCAGTTTGGAGTTCTAACTTTCGATTCAGCAACTTCTCCATACGAACAATCGCAGCCTCACCATCGGCTAGCCAATCCATCAATTGCAGAACTCCAGTTAGGTCATGAAGAGTAGCCCTATGAATTACTAATCCATCAATTACTTTTGGAACTGGGGCGTCTGGATACAGTTTTTCCAGATCATGATAAGTCGTATTCCCTTGATTATTAGATGCTGCAATTACAGATTCTTCAGAGGGTAAATTCAACTTTCTAGGGGCTTGGCCAGAGAACGCATCCAGCGATGTCTGCTTATCCCCCTCCTCGCTCATAGAAGGGTCGGTGTGACGGTTGGTTGATAAGGGTCCCGCGAGACGCAGGTATCATCCCGCCTAATCTGTCGGGAACCTATCGAGGTGAGAACATGGAAGACAGTCCCCAAGCAGTCAAAACTGGAACTAGTACAATCGGTATCACATTCAACGGAGGAGTAGTTGTTGGAGCTGACCACAGAGCAACTATGGGACACTTCGTTGCAAACAAGAGCGTGCAAAAGTTGTTCAAAATTGGAAACAATCTAGCATTAACAACTGCAGGTCTTGTCGGACATGCTCAATCATTAGCACGCACACTTGCTGCGGAAGTATCCTTATTCGAACTACGCCGAGGAGATTCAATGACTGTGAAAGGAGCAGCAACACTAACTGCGAACATCCTTTCTGGAAGACCTCACTGGGTGCAACTACTAATTGTAGGAGTCGACAATGAAGGCGGCTCAGTTTACTCAATCGACTCTGCTGGAGGATCAATACCTGACACTTACTGTGCAACTGGCTCAGGATCACCATACATGTATGGTGTCCTTGAAGATGGTTTCAGTGAAAATATGTCCAGAGACGATGCGGTTGCTCTAGCAGCTCGTTCACTTTCTGCTTCTGCACAGCGTGATGCAGCATCTGGAAATGGTATGGATTTGGCTGTGATTACAGCGAAAGACGGATATGTACCAGTCGACCAGAGCGAAATCGCCGCCGCACTAAAGAAGTGAGGCTTTTCCACTCCACCCGCGGGTTAGTCCCGTGGATCTCCACCTAGGGGGTTCACCATGTCAATCAGTGGGACGGAGGTGAATACTATGAGACTCAGTTTCAAAGAAATGAAAGATGCTATAGCAAAAATCGTGCCGAAAGAAATCGAATATGATGTCGATTTAGAGGCAGGAGATATTGCGATAATTACACCAACACCAGATTTATTTGGCGGAGGCGAAGGGTTAGTTGGGAAGATTGCCAAGAAAATCAAGAGAAGAGTTGTTCTTCGACCTCATGCTTCAATTATGAAAGATGAAAAGGAAACTGAGGAGTTCATCCGAGATTTAATCGAAGAAGTTGCAGGAATAGATTCGATTTATTTCGACGCGTGTTACTGCGAAGTTACAGTAATCTGTAACAATCCTGGTGAAGCAGTAGGAAGAAGAGGAGTGAACGCAAAAGCAATTCGAGATAATTGTGGTTGGATGGTCAAATTCGAAAGAACTCCGCCAATCCACTCAAAGACGGTTCACGATATCAAAGGATACAGGGCATCACATGCCAAAGAACGCCGTAAATTGCTGAAAGATTTCGGATTGAACATTTACCGACCTAAGCGCCCAGGTTCATTCTGGGTTCGAACCACTGGGCTTGGATCATACAGGGAAGTTGGAAGAGCTTGTCACCTTGTTACGACTAACGAGAGTCGTGTAATGATCGATGTTGGAGTCAATATTGCATCAGATACCGACCCTATGCCTTACTTTACTGCACCTGAAGCACTGCCTATGGAAAAAATGGATGCTGTGATTCTAACTCATGCACATCTAGACCATGCAGGAATGTTGCCTGTTCTTTTCAGATACGGCTACAGAGGTCCGGTTTACTGTACACCGCCTACAAGAGACATGATGCTATTGCTACAATCTGATTACCTCAAGGTTGGAGGTGCAGAGGGTAAAAGAGCACCATATGATATGGAAGACATACGAACTTGTATGCGCCACGTTGTGGATGTTGATTGGGGACAGACCGTTGATATCGCACCCGATGTCAAACTAACTTTCCATAATGCAGGCCATATTCTTGGTTCGTCATCAGTTCACCTTCATGTTGGAGATGGAAAGCATAACATCGTTTTCTCCGGAGACCAGAAGTATGAGAAATCTTGGTTATTCGATGCTGCAAACACTAGATTCCCTCGTTGTGAAACTTTGGTTATTGAATCGACATATGGGGCGTCTGGAGATTTCCAACCTAGTCGTGAAGAAGCAAATCAAGAACTTCAGGACATTGTAAGTCGTACTATACAGAGAGGTGGCAAGATGATTTGTCCTGTATTCGCAGTCGGAAGATCCCAAGAAGTAATGATTGCAATCGATGAGTTATTCCGTTCAGGAACGGTGAAACCTGTACCGGTATATCTTGATGGAATGATTCAAGAGGCTACTGCAATTCATTCATCACACCCAAACTATCTAACACAGGCACTTAGGAAGAGCCTTCTGAAGGATGATGGAAACAATCCATTCACGAGTGACTGGTTTAGACCTGTTCAGGGAAGAGAAATGAGAGAATCAATAATTATGGATAGTAGCCCATGTATTGTTCTAGCAACTAGTGGTATGATGAATGGTGGGCCAGTAATGAATTACTTCCAAAACTGGGCACATGAAAACCGAAATTCTCTTTGTTTCGTAGGGTACCAAGCTGAAGGAACATTAGGTAGAAGATTGCAGAAAGGTTTCAGTGAAGTTCCAATGGTTATCAATGGTCAAACCGAGATTGTGAAGATTGGTTGTGAAATGGCAACTATTGATGGATTCAGTGGACACTCTGATAGAAGACAATTACTCGAATTCATAGAGAACATGAGTCCAAGACCAAAGAATGTTATTTGCCACCATGGAGATTACTTCAAATGCAACGAATTGGGGCGAACACTGCGTGAGAAATTCAAGGTTAGGACTTATGCACCGCAAAACCTTGAGACTGTCAGACTTTCCTGATTATTCAAAGAACTGCTCTACTAAGTGTGCTGTTTGATCTCTCATTTCCGAGAGATTACCAAGCCATTCAGTTGCTCTTTCAACACACATTTGTTTCATCTCTCCGGCCAAAATTTTTCCTGCACGATAACCTTGGTTTATTTCAGCCAAGAATGCGTCATCTTCCTCGAAGAAATACATCATATACTGATATGCCACGTCTTTGTCAGGATCTCCTCCTAATCTTCGATGCTCTTCCAGGGTAGCTTGACCACCAGAATATGACTTTTTGATTTTCTTTTCTGCTGTAGAAATATCATCTGAAAGGAATAATGTTGTTTTTGGTTTTGATGATGACATTTTGTCACCAGTCATCCCTACTGCAAACCGATGGTAAGTACTGGAAGGTGCGAGTAATCCCATCCCTCCCATACTTCTCTCAAGTGCAAGAAGTGCCATTCGAATGGAGGATTTATCACGCTGAGTTGCGCTAGGAATATTCACAGTTCCATGCTTAGGATTAGACATGATATCTGAAAAGCCCAGACCTGAAATTGCAGCTACAATTTTTGCAAATACTTCTTTTTGCTTGTCTTTGTTCACTCTACCATTGGCTTCAACACCCATTATCGAAGCATTATCCTCTTGAACAGAAACTCCTACTTGCAGCCCCATCTTGGCATCACTAACATTGAACCAGTTTGTCTTTGAAGCTAGACCACGGGTCAATCTCAGATGTGGGTCTTGGTCTACACCCACAGGAACTACTACTGGACGCAAACCTCCGTATTCATCTAATTGAGGATGAAGGATGTCCCCTGCTTGAACCAGAGGTGCTTGGACATGAGCAAGATTTGTAGCCCCATCGAAACCGTAGATTGCTTCTAATTCAGATAGGTTTGTTCTTTTTCCTAACTGAAATCCTAAACGCTGAACTACACTCCTTTCAGATTGGAAATAGACTGTGGTTTTCTCAGGGTTCAAACCCAATGCTGCATAATTAGCCACATATTCTTCAGCTGCTATCTTTCGACCCTCTGCCAGGGAAATACCTCTAGTTGCAGTGGATTCTAAATCAGCAACAGCGATTGTGACATCGCCTCCTTGTTTCTGGAACCAATTTACTTGATCAATTACCATAGAGTGACCAAGATGCATCATTCCAGATGGCATCAGGCCAGTTAGGACGCCGAATGGGTCTCCCTTTCGCTTAGCCTCTAGTACAACATCTAACTCTCGGTGTGCAAATACAATATCCCTGCGGTGAAGCCTTGAAGGGTCAGTCAATTTGACATTCGACATTGAAGATAATCCAAATTGCTCAATGATTCTCGAGTAATCCGTAGATTGAGATGAGCCCCAAGGGTCGATGGTTACTTCATCATTCATCATCATCACCGCCTGTGCTAACATCCATCAAGCCTTCGGCTTTAGAATGCTGAATGGCGTCCTTCTTGAGCAATAACCAGATCCCCGATACACTAGTGATTAGAACTCCCAACCCCAAATATGGGAGCCAAGCTATTCCCTCATCCAAACCTCGAGGAGATAGCAACCACGTAAATCTCAGTTCAGCATTGTCATCAAATCTCTTGGACCAAAGGAATAGATCAGTAGTTGAATGTCCTGCTATTGTTAATGCAGAAGATTTGTTGTTGAAGAATTTAGAAACTCCTGTAACCTCGTATTCTGAACCTCCAGATAAATTAAAACTGACATCATGGCCTCTTAGTACACTTAAATATAGAATTGAACCATCCTGCCTCCAACCTTCTTTAGTGTTTGAATCAGATTCACTCATTTCATTCAAAGAGGATTCTAGAACTGTTCCATTTTCAATTTCAATAATCCAAGTCACGGGGACATTCCATGCATTGGGTGCTGAAGATTTGCATTCCTCAGAATTCAAATTCTCGAAGTTTAGGATATTGTCTTCCAAATTATGGTACGGTTCATTGCATTTCTCAGTAGTCCAGTATGAGTATGCCTCACCCCATGTAGTAAACCACACATCATCTCTCTCAGATAGCATGTCCAACACCCCCCCGTCATGCCTAACAGTTGCATCATGCACTCTTCCAATCCAATACATGTTGACCAAACCACCTGCATCTAACTCAGTACTAATGGCATCAACATCAGCAATTTCCTTCTCTAATGAACCACCTCTTCGTCCTAGATCAAACCAATCTGAATCCTTTGATGGAACATCTTCAGAGGAATGCCATGCTGTTGATTCTTGCCCGGTTTCATCGCCATGAACCATGAAACCTTGTCCCGCTATAATCGAATGCTGTGCTGCAGTTAGGTCGCTGGGAGTAAATGTTGAAATTGGATTTACACCCCATTTAGAGGCATCTATTCTGTCTTCAACATAATCTCTGCATTCCAATGACATTGCACCAGGGTCTGCTTCCCAAGCAAGATTAGGCATGCCATAACATCCAAACTCGTCACCATCTTCTAGGTGCTCTAAACCGATGGTTGCAAGCCATCCGTCTTCTTCCCATTTTACATCCGCAAGAACCGATGGAGCGAGTGTTGCGGTAAGCAACATCCCCAATACCAGCATACGCATGTGCATACGCTTGTGAGGTAGGCATTTCAGCATTACCGCATACATCTCCTAAGTAAGCATCAAAGGTTAGGTTCATTTCCACCAGATTATGAGTGACCTCAAAGAGGCTTGGATGGCTTTGGAAAGCCATTGGAAAATCACTCCAGCAAATAAACGGATTAGCGGGGATAGATCATACGGATTCATGAGGTGGACTCTAGCACCATTTTTCCGAATGATATTACGTGTCAAAATAAGAGGGATTAGCAATGTGCCGAAATCTGGCCCAACGATACTAGCTGCAAACCACCTATCTCATGTGGATCCTTTGGTAGTGATTCTAGCTTCGAGAAGAAAGACTCACTACTTAGCTAAGGATGGACATTTCAGAAATTTTGCACTAGCAAGTTTCATGCGTGCCACTGGTCAAATCGAAACTAACAGAGAGACTGGGGGCTCGGAAGCACTTTCCAGTGCCGCAGTAGTATTACACGCAAAGAGAGCCTTGGGTATATTTCCAGAAGGTACTCGTTCAAAACGTGATGAACCACCGTTTTTACTTCGAGGAAAAACTGGTTTTGCAAGACTTGCTGCTGCCTATCCTGAAGTTCCAGTCGTCCCAATAGGCCTTACAGGGACTCGTAATTTCATGGCACCTTCTAAACACAAGTTTCCAAGATTTTGGAGACGTGTCGGAATATCTTACGGCAAGCCTATCACTTGGTGGGAATGGCTGGAGAAAAAAGGTGACCTAGAACAGTTGCAAGCACTTGCTCACAAAGAAGACCACGAAGTTAAAGCCGCCCTTGCCGCAATGTATAGAGAGTTCACTGATGCATTCATGGAGAGGATACGTGGCCAAGGTGCTCCGTGACAATCCTCAAAGGCCTTCGCAATCAACAGCCACACCGATGCAAGAGTACCTCAATCTAATGCAACGCATCCTCGATGAAGGAGAGGAGAAAGGCGACCGTACTGGAACCGGCACAATTTCAGTGTTCGGACACCAAATGCGGTTCGACCTATCGAAAGGTTTTCCGATGGTTACTACTAAGAAATTACATCTAAAATCGATAATTCATGAACTTCTTTGGTTCATTGCAGGAGATACTAACATCGAGTATCTCCAGCAAAATGGCGTTCGGATTTGGAATGATTGGGCTGATGAAAATGGAGATTTGGGTCCAGTTTATGGAAAACAGTGGAGGAGATGGGAATCGAAAGATGGTCGTGTTATCGATCAACTCCAGCAAGCGATTGACATGATTAAGAATAACCCTAACTCTCGTAGAATTATTGTTAGTGCTTGGAATGTGGGGGAATTAGAAGAGATGGCACTAATGCCATGTCATGCCTTTTTCCAGTTCCATGTAGCAGGTGGTAAATTGAATTGCCAGCTTTATCAAAGAAGTGCTGATGTCTTCTTAGGAGTCCCATTCAATATTGCATCATATGCACTTCTTACTCACATGATGGCTCAAGTTTGTAACTTGGAGGCTGGAACATTTGTTCATACAATTGGTGATGCACACCTCTATACAAACCATCTTGAGCAAAGCAACTTGCAATTATCTAGGACTCCCATTGAGCCACTACCTACCTTGAAGTTGAATCCAGATATCATGAACATTGATGACTTCTCTTACGAAGACATTGAGGTAATTGGTTACGAGCATCACCCGCATATCAAGGCCCCAATTGCGGTGTGATTCAATGCTAGGAATGATTGTTGCATGTGACCGAAACGGTGCAATTGGAAAAGATGGTGATTTGCCATGGAGGCAATCGACAGATTTGAAACATTTCAAACAAGTAACAATGGGTTCAAATCTAATTATGGGCCGTAAAACATGGGACTCACTACCAGGTGTACTGCCAGGTAGAACTCACTATGTCCTTTCCAGAGGTGATGTTGAAGGTGTTGAAGTTGTCACATTCGAACAAGCTTTAGAGATGGATGGATGGATAATTGGTGGCGGAGAAATCTACAAATTATTCTTGGAACATGTTTCCGAACTACATCGTACAATTATTGATGCTAGAGTTTCTGATGCCGATACTCATTTCCCCGATATTACGGGTTTGGGTTTCTCATTAACAGAAGAGAAGCACGTTGCTGCAGGCGAGAAAGATCAACATGACATGGTTTTTCAGCATTGGATTAAAACGGATTTTTGACCTCGCCAATTATGGCTTAATCAATTTATTTTCCAATTTAACCTGTTATGATTGTCATTGCTCCATGAAATAACATCAACGATGTAAAAAGTACAATCATTGTTACAGTCATAATTAGTTCAAGTCCGGGATTCATAGTTTATCACTATGTCAACGAAACTCAACTATGCGTATAAAGATAATTCCGGATTAATTGAATTATCCGAGTGTAATCGGCCCGTCAGCGGGCATATTCTACCCTCTTTTGCAATTTGATGACTCTCCTATTCCTCATGATGGAACAGTTGAAGTGTATATTCTTGGTCGCAGGTATATGAGCGCAGGCATCATCATTGGAGTAATAGCCGGAATTGTAGCGATAATTCTGCTAATTTGGTTCATTAGTACATGGAACAGATTGGTTCGCCTAGAAGAGAACGTGAACAAATCATGGTCAGATATTGATGTCCTACTAAAGCAACGATATGACATGATTCCAAATCTAGTTAACATTGTAAAGGGATATGCCAAGCATGAGCGTGAAATCTTCGAACAATTCGCATTGGCACGTCAAACTGCAGCAGGTGCATTAGCATCTGGAGATGTTCGAGGAGTGGGAGCTGCTGAAGGTACACTTGCTGGCCTAATGCCGCGAATTAATATGGTTGCAGAGCAATACCCTGAACTAAAGGCAGATACTTCTTTCGTAAACGTCCAAAACCAACTTGTATCTATTGAAAACCAAGTTTCAGACCGCCGTGAATTCTACAACGCTAGCGCCACTAACTGGAATGCTGCAATTCAGATGATTCCAACCAGCATAGTTGCAGGAATGAAGAATGCAATGCGCCGAGACTTATTCGAAGTAACTGACCCTATTCAGAGGGAAGCTGTTCAGATTAGTTTCGACTAATCAGAAGTAGATCACTTTTTGAAGCGTAGAAGTACCTTGCCAATGTTCTTGGCATCGTGAATGTATTGGTGAGCATCTGCTACATTTTCGGCATCAAATATTGAATCTATTACTGGATTGAGATATCCTTGCTTTATTCCATCCATAATCTTGTGAAGTTGCTTTGACATTGCATCCTCATCCTTCCATGTACCCATGTGAACTCCGAAAACTCCGCGATTACGAGTCATCAGTTTTAATGCATCAAATTTTGGAGTTTTTCTCCAGGCCAAAAATGCACGAATCAAAGAACGCTTTGAGTTAGGCGCTGCAGCTGACATACCGTATGTATAGAGACGGCCACCTTCTGCCAAAACTGAAAGACTTCGAGTTAAATTGTCTCCCCCTATTGGATCTAGAATGTGATCTACTCCACGACCATCAGTTGCTTCTTTGATGATTTTAACGAAATCTTCGTTATGCCTGTCAATTGCAATCCCTCCAAATTTTTCGATCACACCAGACTTAGAGCCTGAAGCAGTTGCCCAGACCTTGTCTATTCCTGCCCATTGGCAGATTTGTAATGCAGCAGTTCCAACTCCACCAGCTCCGCCATGAATCAAAACAGTCTCGCCTTTTTTCAGATGTCCAAGATAATGTAACATGTGGTGTGCAGTGAGGTAAGTTACTGGCATAGCAGCAGCTTCATCCAGCCCCATATCATCAGGAACTGGAATTACTCTAGAAACTTTGACTGCAACATGGCTTGATTGACCGCCAGTTGGCATTGCAGCAACCACTCTTTGCCCTACTTCAAATTCAGTAACGCCATTACCAAGAGAATGAATCGTCCCACTTAACTCATAACCGGGAGTGAAAGGAAAAGGTGGCCTGGGCTGATATAACCCCAGGCGCATTAACGTATCAGCGAAGTTTATTCCAGCATAGTGAACTTCAATGCAAACCTCACCTTCTTTTGGAATGGGCATATCCATTTCCAAGATTTTCAAAACCGAAGGTGAACCCGGCTTCATTATCGATACACAGTAGGACATGTTTCTCCGTATAACC
>JBJLAY010000058.1:0-14871 GCA_045568475.1 Candidatus Poseidoniaceae archaeon
ACTCGAAAATGAGTTGATTTTTCAAAAAGCGACGAATCAAACTATGACGAGCTAAACAGGGTTAATTCCCAAAAAATCTCAGACCTCTATATTCCGCGAAACCATTCCAGTCAGTATAGGTGTAAAAAAATCCACTTTCGAACATCTCTCTAATGTCTTTTGACCTAGAGGTTATACTAAGCATGGAATAGGTGCCAGAACCACCTTCGGTTGAATGCGAATTTAATCTAATTCTGGCATCATCTGCAATTTCTAGATGATTACATTCAGTGATAATTCCGTTTCGAGTTTCGTAAAAAACAATACTGTCGTGTTTTTGATTGTAAATTATTTTCTCAGTAAAGTGTTCTGTTTCAAGTGGTTCTTTCAAAATTAAAATTATCATGATCAAACCAATGCCAATAAGAATGAATGGTGTCCAAAAAATTAGGCTAATTACTTTCGATGCAGCAGTTTCTTTGTAAGAATAATTTTTGATGACAAAATCGGGTTCAATCATGCCAGCTTCGATATTTTCGAGGTATTGGTCAATATTATCAAATCCTGTTGATTCAGATTCATACTCAAAAAAACCCTCACAATATGGGCATTCGTATTCACCAGACGAATCAACTCCAAGGTCGACTTTTTTGTCACACAAAGGGCATAAAACCTCGGCCATAATTCAGTGGTCTTTCCTCAAATGAATAAACATTTCACCGGCGAGGGGATTTGCAACAAACCTGAACACTCAAAATGGCGAAGGCTTCTCTAATCAGGAGATAGTTCGAGAGGGTTCATCCGAATACCCATGCGAATGTAATTGATGTTTGAATGGGCTTTAAGTGGGTCATTTCAGACGCTACCCCACAGATACAAATGTCGGATGTTTCAACTGTCGATTCATCTTTGTTCAAAGACGTTGAAGTCGATTAGGAACAATGTTGCGAAAAGAGCGTATCTTTCTTCAAAAGTCAGATTCTTGTCAAAGAATTGAATCGAAAAGTTGTCAGCCTGAGTAAAAGCCATTTTCATGAAACCTTCGTACTTCTTTGCTATTGATGCGACAACGATGCCGTTTCTGGTTATATCAAATTTGATTCTGCCGAACTGGAATAGACTGCTCTTAATTGAAAATTGGTTAACTCCTCCAACAGATATTGTGTAGTTCCTGGCTATCAAACCAACACGCTTTACACGACCTACTTCTCCCATTCCTTCAGTGTTCTTCCCAATCGCTGCCATCTCAGAAAAAATAAATCTGAATGGCTTGTCAATTAATCCAATTTCTTGACCTTGCATGTCGAATATCTGTAGCTTACAAGCCCTAGCACTATTGAATATTTGACGTAGAATAAATCCACCTGCGCCCCCACTAACTTCTGCTACTGCGCCTAATTTGTGTCCAGTTGGACCAAAAACATCGTATTTGTTAGATCCTTCAATTCCAAGGAGTACATTGCCCATTTCTGTAGCTTGTTGGACGATAATTGCATCCTGCATCAACATCTGTTGTAGTTGAGGGTTCATATTACTCGCAGAAATCGTTTCTTATTCAATTTGTTGCAAGAAAATTGCTAGTGGCAGCGGCAAATTCCTCTTTGCTTTGCTTACCGTGCATGATACTACGGATTTTCTTAGCACTAGGCAGACCTTTTGTGAAGGAAACCGCATGGCCGCGCATTGATTTCAATTCAAGCCCTGTTGTCTGTTTGGCTAACTCGATGTAACGGTTCCAACACCATCGGCGAGTTGCAAATTGCTTAGCAACATCTGTCTGGCTATGCCAATCCCCATCATAGGCTGCTATCCAGGGAAGGTCTTCTTCTTCCATCCAACCTAGACCAACCTTGATCTCACCGAATACTGAAGGGCGTCCAATAGCTCCTCTTCCAACCATTAATCCAGCAGCATTAGTCTGACTAAGACAGGCTTTGGCTGATTCCGCATCAACCACATCTCCATTTGCAATAACTGGGACTTCTACTGACTCGACAACTTCGGTAATGTAGTCCCAATCTGCAACACCAGAATATCTCTGTTTGAGTGTTCTACCATGTACACAAAGGCGCTGTATTCCAACTTGTTCTAAGTCTTGACAAATCTCCTTAGCATTGAAATTACCTTGTCCAGTACCCAGACGCATCTTTGCGGTAACAGGTATGTCGATTCGGTCAACTATTTGTTCACACATTGACACCAGATTCTGTGGTTCTCCCATTAATGCAGCACCTGCACAAATTTTGGTAATCTTAGGAGCGGGACATCCAAAATTAAGGTCTATAATATCCGCACTATCTTGTAGCAATTCTGCTGCTAATGCCATATCCTCTGAAACCCCGCCAAAGATTTGAGGAATGAAAGGATTCTCATCTTCACAGGTTTCCATTTTTCTCCAAGACATTGCAGCATCACGAGTCAATGCTGTTGAATTGGTAAACTCGGTAATTGTGAAATCCGCACCACATTCTTTTGCAAGAAGTCTGTATGGTAAATCAGTAACACCAGACATTGGTGCTAGAAAGATAGGACGCGCTTCGCCTTCCCATTCACCAGGTTTAGGCAAGATGAATGAACTCATCTCATCACCCTATAGGGGAAGTTGTACTCAGAAAGTAGATTCCCAGTCTTCAAGGTCTTGAGCCTCGGCCCATGCCTCGTCAGTGGTTTCGCCACGAGCCTTCAGTACTTCACGAGCAAGAATCCAGTAAAGTAGGGAAAGAGATTTGCGACCCTTGTTATTTGCAGGTAGTGCTAAGTCGACATTTCGCAGGTTGTTGTTAGCATCACAGATTCCAACGATTGGTAGTCCTGAGTTCACTGCCTCACGTAGTGCTTGCTGGTCAGCAGCAGGATCAGTTACGAACAACATATCAGGCTCAACATATGAGCGTAGAGCAGGGTTGGTCAAACTTCCTGGAATGAAACGGCCTACACTAGCGTTAGCGCCAATTGCCTCTGCGAACTTGCGTGCTGGGCGCTGTCCGTATTGGCGAGCACTGACTACCATGATGTTAGCAGCGTTGTAGCGATTCAAAAATTGAGAAATTGCACGGATTCTGCTGTCTGTGATGTCGATATCCAACATGTATAGGCCATCAGCACGTACCTCTTGGATAAACTGTGCCATATCAGCGCTCTTCTGCTGAGTACCAATGTTCACAGCGTGTGTCTCGTAGGTCTCACGGTCGATGAGAAGTTCAGTCATAGTATAACTCCAGCATTCGGGCCACTGTCCACCCCTAAATAACCACTTCGCCAAGAAAATGGAAGTGCAAAGGCGCAGTGTAACGATTTATCTATTCATACATGTAGGGATAAGTTTGATTGCAAGCACTCGACTCGTCGTACAAGGAGGGGGGTATTTTGAGCATTGAGGCTGGAGAAAAACTTGTTGTCGCAGAAGAAAGCGATGATGGGTTTTGGAGAGATATTGAAAACAAACCTCTCCCTGTTTCTGCTAGCGATCTTGAACGGCATGCATACTGCCCCCTATCTTGGTCTTTAGCAAGGAAAGGGAAATCTGGTCGTGGAGAAGCCATCTCTGCAGGTAGAATAAAACATGCTGAAATTCACGAAAAGATTCGTAGTTTCAAAGAAAAACAAAATCAGTTGAAAAAAGCCCTGATTATCTGGTCATGGTGGTTTACAATCGTAATTATTTTCATATCTGATGCTATAATATTCACCAATATTACTGATAATCGCACACCAATAGATTTCGCACGTTACCTAACTATTCTTGCGCTCATTTGGCTCATAGTCGGCCTTTTTGCAATATATTTACCTTGGAGAAAATGGACTGGATTCTCAATTAATAACTCCACTAATTTTGAAGAAATTAGTAGTCTTGATGATACTGCAATAATTCCCGCCCTGGAACCTTTCGGATTTATCGGTGGTTGGGGCCAAGGAGGCAGAGTTGAAGCTGGTTTGTTAATGGGAGCCACTATTTTCGGCCTGCATGCAATTGGGTTGATGTGGGCTGAGGACAAGCAACAGGCTGGTTTTATTCTAGTTACAGTTGCGATGATTTGGACACTATTGGCATCATGGCAATTACAACGTGCACTGCTTGCAGATAATGCCTTGGAAGTTGCACGTATTGATGCAGGATTAGAAGAAGATACCGACATTGCCTACTCCGATGACGATGCAACTGCAGGGGTACTAATCGATGAAGATACTGGATTGAGAGGAAGGCCTGATCAAATAGTGATTGTAGAAGGAGAATTTATTCCTGTAGAACAAAAGACAGGAAAGATTCCTGATAAACCGCATAAATCCCACAGAATGCAACTATTGGCATATCTACATTTAGTGGAATCTACAACAGATAGAAAACCACCATATGGCGTACTAAGATACGGTTCTGAAAACCTACATACAATACAATGGGATGATGAGGCAAAGCATTCTTTGTTCTCTGCTGTGAAAGAAGTTCAAAGGCTTATGACTGAAGGTGGAGCGGAAAGAAATCACAACCGTAAAGGAAAGTGCCAAAGTTGTTCAAGGCGTTATGCCTGTGATTCAAGTTTAGTTTAGTCATAAGTACAGACGCCTTCTTCGACAGGATATTCCCAGCATTGACTTTCTATCTTGACTTGAACTTTGTATGAATCCTTAACAAGACCTGCAAATTCTTCACCATATCCTATGGCTTCTACTTGTAAACTCCAAGTTCCTTCTGCTAGTGGTTGTTGGAATGTAGCTGTCATTTTCCTCTCGGATTCAACTGCCTCTTCAGTCCATATTTGCTCGCCATTGGCGTCATAGAGAGTTGCTCTTACGAATCTTGCTTCTGTTAAAATCCCCAGAAACTCTTCAATACCTACACTTTGGAGTTGTGCTTCCATATAGACTCTGATTTCAATAGTTTCTGAAACCACTTCAAACTCCTGGACTTTATTTCCATCCTCGAATATTGAGTCTGAGTCGGTAGTGATGAAGGTATGATTTAGCAGAACGCTATCTGTAAGAGTTTTGAGTTCAGGGGGATCTCGTAAATCCTCCAGAAATTCTCTAGCAGGAACTAGTCCAATACATCCGATGTTGGATGCCATAATTATGGCCAACATGATGAATGCAGACATCGCTCTTTGAGGTCTCATTAGATGCTGCTGTGGAGAACTAAGGTATGAACCACTCGCCTCGATGGGTTGAAGGATAAATGTCACTTCGACCTATTTGCCTGAATGAAGTCAAGAGGGTCAGCCGAGCTTTCGCGATGACGAACCCTGTGAGTACTGACGGGCACTAAATCATTCGAATTTAGCACCGCATGTACCACATTCGTTAGCATCTACTGGGATGTCAGCACCACATGCGCCACATTCTGCAGTCTTTGCTTTTGATTTCCTTCTTACTCCACGGCGTCTTTTGTTCGCTGCAGTTGCAGCGGCGACTGGATTAACTTCGTCATCCTCATCTCCTAGAGAGAAATCCATGGCATCTTCAGGAAGAGCGTTGCCTGCTAATGACCGGTCTTGCACTCCCATTCCGACACGTACTTCATCTCCTGGAAGAACGCCCTCTTCACCAGTAATCTCAAACAGTCTACTTCGAATCTCTGCATCACTAGCACTTAACTCGCTACCATCATCTAAGTGTGCTTTAACATCCTTGTCGTCGAGAATCGCATCGATATCGTGCCCTTCGAATGTTTCATCTATGGACTTGAGAGTTGTAGTAACTGTTGCCAAAGCCTCTTCATCGTCCATTTCAAACTCTTCTTCAGCAGCGACTTTGCGATCATATGCTGCTTCTACTTCAGCCTCAGCCTTTGCGATATTGTCATCCCAATGCCCTTCAAGGTCGTCAGCATCGTAACCAAATTCTTTCACAGCTTCGTCGAACCCTTCGTAACCGGCAGCATGGATAGTTTCTGGGTCGATTTCTTCTTCATCAACAAGAGCAACTGTTTCCTTTTCGACGACTCTTCTTTCGCGCTTCTCGAAGTATAGTGATATGTCTTGAGTTGCCCCACAGTATGGACAGTTAGAAAGCAGATCAGGTATTGATTCACTACATGTTGCACAATCGTGGAATTGTTTCCTTGCTTTCTTTAGATTGAAGGAACATGATGGGCAACGATCCTCCGTGCCATCGAGTTCTCCGTCACATGCTGGACAGTAATCGAAGATATCTCTCTCGACTTCTTCTTCAGTTTCTCTAGTTAGTATCACTGCTGCGATTAATACTAGTATCAAAACTAGACAAATTGCTGCAATCATACCTGCTGTTTGGAAAGACATGCTCCCTGCTTCATCAGCGACTGATGACCCCGTGTCTTTAGTATCCCAGTTCCAAATCATAGTGGTACTGACAAGTGGATCGCTAGGAATCAGATTGATATTTGTGTAAGGAGCAAAGGCTATGAATGTACATTCGATTGTAACAATTGGGTTATCCGTAACTTCAACTTCAATTGTGGTAAAAACCTCTCCCAATTCGTTTTCACAAGAATAATTCACGGAACCTGTTTCTTGAGCTCCTAATTTGATTTCAACAGTATACTCTTCGCCAGCAATCAATGGCGTGGAGGCACTTTCTCCATCTGAATCTACCAATAAAGAGGAGGTTTTCGACCAAGTAAGACGCAATGGTGCTGTAACATTTACTTCTCCGCTAGCATTTGAGTTGAATGGATTAGCATCGTATGAATCACCAGCAGATTCCCATTTCGCTTCGAGTTTAGCAATATGTGCTCCTGTTTCAGGGGTTAGTGTTTTTTCCCAAATCCAAGTTTCACCAGGTTGGATTGTTTTGCTTTCCGACAGATAGGTTTGTCCTTCCCAAGTGTACTCTAAGTTGCCACTGACAGGTATTTGACCAGAATTAGTTACGGCTACTTCCCAATCAATGTTACTCGAACTTGTAATAACATTTTGAGACGGGATAGCATAAGGGTCTACAGAAACATCAGGAACCTCGAATTTGTCGAAATATACGCTTATGCGATCATTGTCGGTGGATTCTTGAATGAATGAACCAGAGTTGTAAGGGTCGATTAATGCTGTAACTTGGTGGTTACCAGATGGAAGAGTTGAGATGTATTGATACTCCAAGATGAAACTCCAAGCTTGTTGTGTGAACTCTCCTCCTGTAATATTTACATTGAAAATTGGTAATGGTAAATCTAAGCCGTTGTCATCTTTAATTTCAAGTTTCATAGGAACTTCTGTAGTTCCATTTCCACCATTTCTCACAATGTTACCAGATATTGTCCAAGGGCCTTGCAAAGCACCAGCATTTACTTCAATTAACATATCAATATGGTATAAGTCCATTCTCGGATCTACGGTAATAGATGCATTGAATATGTTGTTTTCATCTGCTTCAGTAACAGCATCATCAAGGTCTACTGTGACTTCAACAATGTGTTCTCCAGCAGTTGGTGCAGTCATGGAATGATTTACCCATGTGCTTTCTCCAGCAAGGATAGAAGGAACATCTAAGATTTGGTTTTGACTACCTAAATCGAACATGATTCGGCTTGGTTCCGCATCCTGGGAACCAGTATTGCTAATTTCTGTACTGATTAGAACGCTATCTCCTGAATTCAATGATGAAGGACTAGTTGTAATTGAAGTCGCCTCTAAATCTGCAAGCCCACTTACAATTATCTCTCGGTAGAACATCTGTTCTCCTCCACCATCATACTCGAAGATAATCCAAACTTTGTGTTCTCCAACTGTAAGTCCTGACTTTACATACTGGACATCAGTTGTTGATTCAGCAGGAATATCAACTGTGTTAGCAGTCATAAGTTGATTTGAAGCTATGCCATCCCAGTACAACTTGTATAGTACGTCATCTGCCTCGAAATTATTTGTATTTTGTAAGGTTAAAGTAATGATTACTGAACCGCCCTCAACTGGATTTGGCGGACTGATTCCAACAGACGATTCAGATGCTTGAACCCCCCCGCTATCACCTGCACTTGCCGGCACAGGTATGACTGCCAAAACCATCATTGCGAGGATAAGGGTGGTCACAGAGCGACTTGCCATGTAACTAAGAGGCGGGGGGTAGCACTTGAAACAACCGACTGTAACCGTGATTCCGGCTACGTATTAACAGCACACAACACACCCCGTAGGGGGGTGTTGCAATGCGAGCATTCAAGGGCGAGTGGTGGCGTCAGGTGTTTGATGAGGCGCTTCATCTCAGTCCTATTGGTCCTAGTCATCATGACTATGGGGCAAAGTAATGAGATATTCCTGACCGATTCAAAACAGATCAAAGCTGTTGATAGTAATTTAGAATTAACGTTCTCAAATGGACCTACACAAGGGCAGGATTTGAAGGGACTTTTCACCTTGAGCATTGCATCATCTGGCACTGGAACACTCTCCAGTATTGAAATTGAAATCTCATCAGATGGTACTAGTTGGAGCCAAGTCGCTAATCTAACAACTACTCCGTGGTTGAAGCATGTCGACACCACATCTTATGCTAATGGAACTTGGACATTCAGAGTTCGAGCATGGGATTCATCAGTCAGTAATCACACTGAATGGTATAGCAGTGAAGAGTTCAATATTGTAAATCAGGTCCCTCTAATCACATCTTTTGCATTAACAAACTCAGGCGTTGGAAGTGGTGCGACTGCAATCGATAGAGCATGGTATGCATTAGAAGCAGATGGAACATTAGAATTCACATGGGGTGCGAGCGATGATGACCTCACGCACGCAAGTTTAGCGAATGTACCTGGGCCTGGTAATCCATCTGATGATGGGCCGGGCACTCTGAACTATGGTTGGTCATGGAATACAGGAGCGATTGCAGAAGGAACTTACAATCCAAGATTGACTGTATGGGATGGTTCGGGATTATCTGCTAGCAAAACAATGTTCATTGGAATTGATAGAACTGCACCTGTAATGTCTTCACCGACCATTGGAGATGGTGGTGAATGGAGTGACAGTACAAGTATCATAATCTCAGACCTAGACACATCTGCGGACGACGGTAGTGGCTCTGGCATTGATTACATCCAGATTAAACAAGATGATGTGTGGACTGATGTTACTACATCTAGCATTACACTGAATTTTGTTGAGGGAGAGCACGTGATTTCCATACGTGCAATCGACAAGGTAGGAAATATTGGAAATGAAATTGATGTTGATATCAAAGTTGATGTCGATGAACCTGAGGGCATTGGCTGGACTGTTGAGGAACTAACAACCAGCCTTGTTGGTTCTGTGAATATTTCATTCTCGGCCCAAGATTTAGGATCTGGAATTGATTCAGCCAACTCCAAAATTCAGTATGGATTTGATTTGAATGGAGTTGGTGCAACTCCTGACCAATCCGGAAGATGGATTGACGTAGGAGTTACTGGATTGGATGGAACTGTTGGATTGTCATCATGGTCTACAAAATCTAGGCAATATCTAATGCTGCGAGCAGTTGTTACAGATAATGCTGGTAATGAATTAGTGACTATACCTCACGCAGTTCAGATTTTACCCGGTCTAGATTTGTACTGGAATGCGACTGAAACTAATGTAGATCGATTGGTTGTAAGACCAGGCGACACTAATGGAGACATTGTCATAACAAGCATGCTGGAATCAAACAAAGACTTCGGCGGCGCTGTAACTGTATATCTCCAAGCAGCACCTGCAGACCGAACTGCAGATGTAGATTGGACTACGATGCAAACCGTTGTTGTAGAAGGTGGAAATTTATCTGATGACTGTTTTTGTGAATTGATAATTTGGGACTATGTAGTTCCAAATACAGGCCAATGGGACCTCAGATTAGTAATCGACCCTAACAATAATGTCGATGAAAAAGATGAGTCAAACAATAACCATCACATGATGGTAACTGGAGCGAGTGTTACCGGAATTGGAGTAGTAACATCGTTTGCACCAGGCATAATCGCCTTACTAATTACTGGATTTGCAATAGCTTGGTACCAAAGGAAGAGTGTCACTCCTCCTCCCAACTAACTTCTTCATCTTCGGAAAGTTGCATCATTTCTCCTACCGCTTCTTCGTCTTCAGGGTCAACCTGTGAAGCTTTCAAACGACGGCCTCTTCGGCTTGCAACATCTGACAAACCAGGAACTAAATCTGCAAACCCTTCAGCAGGTTCAGAAACTTCTTCCTTTGCTTCTATGTAATCGATAGCACGCGCATCTAATCGAGATCTTCTTCTCTCTCTCTCTAAATGCTTGATTACAGTACCATGCTCGCTACCACTTGCAAGCATCTCAATTGCTTGTCTTGCACTAGAAAGGCCAGCACCGTCTCCAACGAGTACGACTGTCGACTTGTAAATTGAAATCTCAGTGTTGGTGTGTTGCTCAATCATTTTCCTAATCTTTCCTTCAGAACCAATAATTCTAGCACGAATCCTTCGTTGTTGGTTAGAGCGTTTGCCTACATGGTCGCGCAGATCCACCATCTCGAAAAACCAATCATCTTGCAATAATTGTATTGCTCTGTTAGGAGCCATTCCTCTTCCCACGGCTTTGATTACATCAGGAAGTTTGAGAGCCTTGACAGGGTCATAACCGCCCGCATCTGCCCACTCGACGTCGATGTCTCCGGTTACAGAATCTATCTGCAGGCTTTTGCACCCTGCAGCCTTTTCCAGCTCTCGCCTAGTTGCACCCTTAGCACCGATTAAGACCGCAATACGGTCTTTCGGAACACGCGGTAATGACTGACGCATGGCCAAAGCGTGGAGCCTGCCCTTCTTCAACCCATATGCAATATGAGTTCATTCTTCTTCACGCATATTGAAGTGTGATAAATCCATTTCAAGAACATCATACATTGCTTCTGCTAAGTTGGTATCCAATCCGTTCTTATTTGCCCATTCAACCAACCTTGTAACATCTCTAACTAGGAACTCTTGACTCTTGGGGTGAGATTGGACTACAGCTTGACCTACGTCGATTACAACCGGTTTATCGTCATGCCACATAATGTTGTAAGGAGAGAAATCTCCGTGAACCATTTTTGCTTTTTGCCAAGTAACTGCAAGGAATTCAATTAATTCATCATAAACTACCTGGGGGTTTAGTACTTTGACATCTCTTAATCGAGGAGAAGGACTGGTGGGCGTTCCCAGATACTCCATGACAAGTACGTTTTTGTGAACAGCAATCGGTTTAGGAACGGCTAATCCCCACTTATCGAGACGAGAAAGATTTCTGAATTCTTTCCTAACCCAAATGTCAACAAGATCTCTATGACGCCTTTTCAGACCACCAAACCTTGGGTCGCCCTCGATATATTGAATCAGATTCTTGAATACAGCGTTTGAGGTATGGAAGATTTTTACAGCCACCGAACCAAACTCTCCTGTTCCGTGGAATACGTGAGCCTCTTTTCCTCTAGCAATAGGGAAATCAAGAGTATCAATTGCTCCTAATTTCATTAATTTGTATAAACTCATCAGAGTCAAACGGTCAAAGACGGCATCGAATACCCTTCTATCTACCCATTCGAATGGGCCCTCTCCTAATACCCCAGAAAGTCCTTGTTCGATTTCAGTGAACATGCGCTTGTACTTTTTCTCTGCCATCCAGCCAGAGCCTTGAGTTTCATCTAAACTCCTGATGAACTCTTTTGATTCAGAATCGAGGTGGGCTTGGTCAGCACTGACCTTTCGGTGCTTACGATTGTGACGTCGCTGTTTAGTATCCTTAGATAGTTCATCATCCCACTCTGTGTGACGAACCATCCAGAGACCCCCTATCAGTTAAGGCTCTGAACAGATTCAACCGAAGAGATCGTTGATCTCATCGTCATCATCTTCTTCTGTCTCCTCAACAGCCTCTTCTGGAACCTCTTCCTGTGTTTCTTCATCACTATCTGAAGAAGAGAACAGACCATCTTCGTCATCGAAGTCCTCAACTTGAGAATTCATTCCGAAGATGTCAACTTCAGGAGGAAGTGCTCCTTTTCTTGAAAGATAGAGTGCTTGTGTTTTGGTATATCGATGTTTTACATCAGCCTTAGAATCTTGGAAATCCCATGGCCATACGATAATCAAATCTCCATCACGGACCCACTGCCTGCGACGCATTTTACCTGGAATTCTTGCCATACGAGTTTCCCCATCGGCACAAAGGACTGTTACTCTACGACCACCAAGAATCTGTTCAGCAATTGCGAACATCTCGTTGACCTTTTTGTTAGGCATCTTGACACGAATCTTAGAGGACTCACCCTCTGCAGTTCCCATTAGACGAGCTAATTCTTCCTCGTCTACTCTCTCTTCGCGCCTACGGCCCATATCATAATCCAAAAGCCCTTCCTACTTGAAGGCTGAGACTAATGTCAGGCTAGATTTAGGCTCTCTGCTGCACGATAGCACATATCGATTAGAGTGTCTCCGGACAATCCTAGAATGATAGTGGCAACCAAACATATCCAAATTGCCATACGGATTGATGCACCGTGAGGCAATGGCTTGCGACGTCCTTCTTCAGGAACATCTAGGAACATTACAACTCCAATACGTAGGTAATAGAATACAGATATTGCACTGTTTAGGAACATTGCAAGAGCAAGCCACCAGATCCAATGAATCTCAGAGAAAGATATTGTTCCGTTTGTTGAAAGTTCACCTACACTCGCAGACACAATTCCAGCTACTACTAGGAACTTAGACATGAATCCAGCAAGAGGTGGTACTCCTGCAAGTGCAAGCATGAAGATGAACATAGCAGTACCGATTAGAGGGTCTCTTCGAGCAAGTCCAGATAGAGCGGATAGCCTGCTTGCTCCTCCTTCCATTTCCAATAGGCCAAGAACTAGGAATGCTCCTAATTTGAAGGCTACAAGAACGAATAGATGGAATAGAACTGCTGCTACAATCGCTTCAGCGTATTCTATAGGAGCATCGACTTCGCCCCACTTCCATGCACCAACTGCGGTTAAAGCAGCCATCATGTATCCTGCATGAGCAACAGATGAGTATGCTAGCATACGCTTTGGATTGGTTGATCCAAGTGCAGCAAGGTTACCCCAAGTCATGGTTACCACTGAGAGAGTTGCTAGTGTATACAACCAAACTGCACTTCCATCAGTTTCTGAATCTGGTAGAGCCACTACCAATAGAACTCTAATCAATCCAATCATACCCATTGCCTTGGATGCTGTTGCAAGAACTCCAGCAACTGGCGAGTTTGCACCAGCATATGCATCCGGTGCGGCAAAGTGGAATGGCGCTGCACTAACCTTGAATCCAAATCCAACTAATACCAGACCAAGAGCGATTGTCCCGAGTATACTACCGTCATCCCAATTTGCAGCTAGTGTTGCCAATTGCAGACTACCGAATTCAAGATACAACAAGGAGAGTCCGTAAAGGCCGATTCCGCTTGCAACAGAACCTACGATGAAATACTTCACACCAGATTCTGCTCCTGACTTCGATTCTTTGTGGAATCCTACCAGAACGTATGTTGCTAGGCTAGCAAGTTCGAGTCCGATGAAGAGAACGAACAAATCCTGTGCAAGAGCCACTGTAGACATTCCAAGTGCTGTTGTCAGCATCAAGATGTAGAAATCGGCTTGTCGGCGATTGTCATACATTTCATCCAGGCCCTTCTTTCCTGAGAATGTGTGAGCAGGGATACGATCTAGGCTAGCCATCGAAGCTAGTAGTACCGCTGCTAAGAAGACGATCTCGAAGAACCTTGAGAAATTGTCAATTTGTAATAATACAATGTCACCACTAGTAACTGTTGTAGAGGCCATATCGCCATCGATTGTTTCGATAATCATCATTCCTAGTGCAGTGAACAAAGTTGCAGTTGCAAGCATTCCAGGAATTGCAGGAGAGCCGGTGAACTTGAATCGGCGACCGCCTAGGAACCAAGGAACTCGAACCTTAGTCAAAGGAATACGGAACTTCGAGTTCCCAAGGTTTGGAATTATGAATACAAGCGCCAAACCGATTACAAGAACCATTTCAGGAGCAAATGCCTGCCAGAACTCAGGTGAGAATACTTCTACTGATTCGTCACCCATTTCAGATACCCCCTCTGTTGAAAACACCCTCGAAGAGTGCAACTGTCCAATCATCCATCATTCCCAATGCGATGAACGGGAAGATACCGAATAATACAGTAAAGAATGCAAGAATAATCATACCAATGTTTTCTGGAAGCGTAATGTCTGGAGGAGTTTCCCCGTTAAGAGACTCTGGAGGTTGCCCTTCATCCCCACCTTCGAAGATTGTACGCTGCATCGACCAAAGATAGTATGCCGCTGTTATTGCGAGTACGAATCCAGGAAGTAAAATCCACCAACCATATTCAGGCCAGTATGCAACTAGAACCATGAATTCCGCAACGAATCCTGCAAGTAGAGGAAGACCAAGGCTTGCCATCCATGCGAACATCATGTAAACAGCTAGGAATGGAGACCACTTAGCCATTCCACGCATAGAGCCGATTTCCATTGAATGATAATGATGCTTGAATGCTCCACAAACTGCGAAGAGCATTGGGGAGATAATTCCGTGTGCGAACATCATGAATAGTGCTGCTGCATATCCGATCGGTTGCATACTTGCAATTCCTAGAAGAATTACACCCATGTGAGATACAGATGAATAAGCAACCATACGCTTGAGGTTTGTTTGTCCAAGACAGACAACTGCTCCCCAAACAAGAGAGATTAGACCAATTATCATAATGATGTCCTGATAGAATACAAGAGCATCAGGGAATATTGCAATTGGTATCCTTAGCATTCCATATGCTCCCATCTTCAGCATAACACCAGCCAGTAGCATCGAGCCACCGGTAGGTGCCTGTACGTGCGCATCAGGCAGCCAAGTGTGGAAAGGAACCGCTGGTAGTTTTACCAAGAATCCTAACATCAACATTGCAAACAGGATATTCTGCAT
>JBJLAY010000059.1:0-14365 GCA_045568475.1 Candidatus Poseidoniaceae archaeon
GCTGCTTTAGTAAAGGCTCCTTCCTCGGCGTTTTTGTCAAAATAATCGGTTCTAACTAAATCCCCCAATCTTTCAACCCCGTATTCAATCAAGTCGGGGTCATTTGCCTCTGCAACTTCCCATCTTTTCTGAGCCATATCGGCATATTCAGAATTTGCTTCAGCAACCATCTTCTCTCCAGAAGTCAATTCCCCCTCCATTCCAGTATACTTCTCACCTTCTAATTGAGCATCTCTTCTTGTAGGCTCATGCCCTAGCTTGAAATCGGTTTTACCCCAGTCTGGCCCCGAGGGGTCTGCGCCCCTTTCTCTAGTTGGGTTATTTTGGTCCATATCGGTTGCAATCCATTCCGATAAATGTTCAAGATACGCTTCAAAACGAGTCTCTTGATCATCAATATCGAGAAGATGAGTCATATCATATCTTTGAGCAAAGCGCTCTTCATTTTGGTAAAGCAACATTCCAATAATCGTTGAAACAAACCCTGCCCCCATTAGCAGGAAATGGTTTCCAAAATCTAGAGGATCGGTTTTGGCTAGACCGATTATAATTGCAAATGTAATGCAAATTACGCCAATTCCTAAGAAAAAAGAGTAGATCTTTGAACGCACCTTTAAGCGCATTAACTCCCGGATTGAATCGTGCATAGAACCACATCATCCCAGCAGGGATATTATGTCGTCTGTCATCGCAGGTGTTGAATGATTCTCTTGTGTGAGTACAGAATCGCGCATATTGATGTGTTGTCTAGGTTCCAGGGCGAGCTTTTCTAAAACCACTGAAAGAACTTCTTGCACCCTGGTAGTTTGCTGACCCTGCGAAATAATCATTCTTTCAAGGGATTCAAGTGTTTCAAAAGAACGATCACTTGAAACTTCAAGAGCAGTTTTCTGTGCAACCATCGCCTCTTCTTGCCGGGCGAGTAATTCTCTAGCAGCAGGGCTACCAATGGCATCTCTTCGGTGTAATTCATCTAAAGCACCGCGAAGATCTTTGGTTGTAATGTCAAGAGCTCGTTTCATATCACAAATTTGGTCTATTGCAATATTTAACTCAGTCTGAAGCGATGAGGCCTTGTGCTTCAGGTGACTTCTGGCGCTACCTTGAATCATTGATTCGGTGAAGAATGTAGTTAGTATTCCAGCACATATGGCGCCAGTCGGCGGGATTTGAAACATTGTCATTAACGCCCAAACTGCAACCCCCGTTATCGCCGACCTTCCTATGCTCATCACAATAAAGTAGTATTCCGGCATATATTGACTAATAGAGGGGGGTCCGCGGGACCCCACATTTCACTCGTCAGGAATGAAACAATCATCATCTATTTCGTGAATTTGTCCAGTCATTAGCAAATGGTCTAGCGCTTCCTCACACTCTTCTTGGGAAATTCCATTTTTTGTTAGTGGCGAATACAGATCTCCCAAATCTACCCAATTCGCACCATTCCCAACTCGTTCCTGTGCAACTATAAGCATCATTTGTGCAGTTACTGCAAGTAAAGGGTCGTCGAGATTATCGTCGGGTAGTAGATTGATAAAAGCTCCAGCAGGGTGCGGTTCTTCATTTACTATTTCCTCGATTCTATCTGTTAAATGCTTCAACGGAAGCGGTATGTCAAAGCAATCAAACAAATTTGTTTGCCCCTTAGGGATTTCCCGAATATCTTCAGGATTGAGTCTTTTTGCAATCGTTTCTAGACGATGCATTCTTTGTTCGAGTTGAATCCTCTCTCTTTCAATATCCTTGTCTAGAATTGCTAGGTCATCATTGGCCTTGCGGATTAACCACTCTTCAATGTCAAAATAGGGATCAACTCCAGTCATCGCATCTACTAGGCGTTTTACAATTGGAGGCATCTGCTCGACACGTAACTTTCCTTCGGACTTGTCACGCGATTCCTCTGTCATGGTAGTACGTTGTTGTGGCACTCGATAAAGGTACAGTACGAAGATAGAGGTACACTTCGATTGGAGTATTGTAGTACTGCGCGCTTGCGACGCCCAAACCGTCACTCCAGTGGACAATAACCTCCTTCGGCGTCGGAAGATGCTATGGGCGCGCGTTCATGTAGGGGCGACTTATGGCAGGGATATGAGCGACCACCGTATCGCAATTTTGCCCGGCGATGGAACTGGCAGAGAAGTTGCGGTTGAGGCGATGCGAATTCTTGACACCGTCCAAGCTCACACCAATCACGGTTTCGAACAAGTTCTGATTCCCTGTGGCGGACAACATTACAAGGAAACTGGTGAAGAATGGGCCCAAGGGTCGTTTGAGTTTTGTAGAGACGAAGCTGATGCGATTTACTTAGGAGCAATTGGACACCCAGGTGCTATATTACCAAACGGCGACCTTGCAGGTGGTTCTGTAATTCTTGGAATGCGGTCTGGATTAGACCTGTACGCCAATGTTCGCCCAATCAAACTCTATGAGGGGGTGCCTCACAAGGTACATGGAAAGTTCACACAAATCTGGGAGCCGGGTTTGGTCGATATGACAGTACTAAGGGAAAACACTGAGGGATTATACCACTCTCTGCTAAGAAGAAGTGCAGACAGAGCATTAGGCCGAGAAGAATACATCCCGCCCGAAATGACCTTCCCTGGATTAGAAGGAGAAGTCGCATATGACCCAAGACCAATATCTGCAAACGGAACCGAGCGCTTGGTGCGCATGGGATTCGAAATTGCTCAGAGCAGAAATGGCGCACCTGTCGATGGAGTAAGTAGAGTATCATGTATCGACAAGAGTAATGTTACTAGGGGCTGCCAATTATTCCGCAGAGTTTTCGACAATGTAGCCACATCTTACCCTAGAATTGAAACGGACCACGGATACATTGATGCATTCATGCAATGGCTAACAAGAACTCCTGAATACTACGATGTAGTAGTCTCGTCGAATATGTTCGGAGATATTGCAACCGATTTAGGGGCCGTTCTTCAAGGTGGAATGGGCATGGCGGCTTCTGGAAACATTGGAGACAAGCACGCATTCTTCGAACCAGTCCACGGAAGCGCCCCGAAGCACGCAGGATTGAATAAAGTAAATCCAATCGCGAGCATCAATTCTATTCAGATGATGCTAGATTGGTTAGGTCGTAAGAATGGCGAAGAAGAACTTATCCAAATCTCAAAACAGATTGATGAAAGCGTCGCAGATCATTTGAGAGATGGAAAATCTCTGACATACGATTTAGGTGGTTCTGCAAGTTGCAGCAGCGTCGGGGAATCGATTGCTAACAGACTTTCATCTCGTTTGAGCGAGTTGTGAAAATCAGAAACGGCTTGACATAGTTTCTACTATGTGGTCTAGAGCACTTTGTAATCCTCTGTCGTTATCCCAATCAGTAGCTGCTGGCTTCTGTGGAATAAATTGAATCAGATTTTTTGCAACTCTTGTTACTTCGTCAACGATACCGACGGTACAGCCTCTGGATGAACGGGAAATCGGATTCAAATCAATGACCAATACGGTCTTCCCCATAGCCATAAGCGCTTCACAGCGGTCTCCGTCTTCTAGGGGGACCAATACAGTGTCAGCTTCAAAAATGCCATTTTGTTGACACGCTCCGCGAGGCCCTTCAAGTCCAGGAATTCGAGCATCAGGTATACCCCCCATTATCTCAACATCTAGGTCTAATTTTTGATTTAGCATCTTAAGATGGCCAATCAATGCTCCCATTCTTTGTGGAGTGCGGTAAAAAATATTGATTTCAATAGGGCACCCCAATTGGCTAGCAATAGTCAGGAATTCTTGACCCGCTAAGGCAATTGCATTTCCGTTCAGTGACAAAACCGGCTTATTCGATTTAACTAGGCGCGCTGCGGCTTCTCTTGTTGCATCTAAAGCAGATGGAATGGTTTGTTCACCAAGAAGATAGTCGTAAGCCTCTCCTCTTCCATGAGCAATCATTGCAGAATCTGCTAACATCCCCTTCGCGCCAGCTTCAGCAATCTTTTTTCTAATCATCAACGATTCATATCTTGGGTGTTCTGGATCTACAACTTCTTCTTCATTCATATTATCACCTAATTATTTTCTATTAGCATCGACAAATCAACAGGAGTTGTTCCCCTGTTGATGGTACTGGTGGAAAGAACATCAAGGCCGCATTCTCTCCAATCCTCTAGATTTTCCAGTAGGATTCCTCCACTCGCTTCTAAAACGACATGTTCTCTGAGCCCCATTTCAGTTAGTTCATCAGCAACGGACTTACATCGCTCAGGCCCAAAATTATCTAACATGATAACTAATCGGTCACACCCATCAATCATCCTTCTTTCAGACCATGTAAAGGCAGCCATTATCGCTTCTTTTTCTTCTCTAACCTCTACTTCTAGAAATGCTCCGCATTCTTCGATTATTACTTCTGAAAGGTAACGAGAAACTCTAGCACCATTACCTTCGATGTCGGGATACATTACAGCGAGATCATTTTCTTTGATCATCTTAGCATCGAATTTATTCAGCCGGTGAGTTAAACCCCCGCCCAAGTGAACTGCCCATTTATCCAACAGCCCCCAAATTGTTTTGCGAGTACAAGCAATTTGGCCAGGGGCCTTTGATGCCCATTTTTTCGATTCAGTAGCAATGCCGGACAACTGTCCGAGGATATTTAGTATGGTTCGCTCCATCAAAAGAATCGCTTCTTTGTCGCCATTTAAAACTGCAATTTCATCTCCCGATGCAATACTCCGTCCTTCGCCATGACTCCAAGAAATTTGCAGGCCACCTGCCCATATCTGAAGCATATGATCAACAGCCGCACAGCCAGCCAATATGCCATCACTCCTTGCAACAATTTTAGCAGTAACAGATTCATTATCGCCCATGAATGGCATATCTATTCCATCATCAGCAAGTAGTGAACTGGTCCACCTGTCGATGCTTGAAATCAGCATACGAGATGGGCCACTTCTTGAATCCCATAAAACCGGCCCCCTATCATGAGGGGGAGGCATTTTGTCTGCCATGAACTCCGCTATGGGTACGAGGACTTGATGGTTATGCACCTCTTGGGCCTACACATGAAGCGGGTTCTAGTGGTCGGAGCAGGTATACATGGGCTTGTTACGGCGGCGCGAGAACATTTAGCAAAAAACCAAGTATTCATAGTTGAAAAACGCAAACGGATAGGCGGAAGAGGGACTAGCGTAGAATCATTCGGGCATCAATTAGAACATGGCCCTCATCTATTATTGAAAGGAGGCGAATTGCATAGCATGGTCAAAAAAGTCAGCAAAATCAAACCATCCTTGAAACCATTAAGGCCGAATAAGGTGATGATTGTTGGCCATGGAATGCTTCAGCCCTTAGATAATCCAAAAGCCATGCTTGCTTACAAGTTAGGCAAAGACCC
Organism: Candidatus Poseidoniaceae archaeon; assembly: GCA_045568475.1. Lineage (GTDB taxonomy): Archaea > Thermoplasmatota > Poseidoniia > Poseidoniales > Poseidoniaceae > MGIIa-K1. The sequence continues at coordinate 5,366 of JBJLAY010000059.1, forward strand.
AATCAGAGATGAAGCGGTCAAACTGATATCAGGATGGGGCCAGGATATACCTGCTAGGAGTAAGGCTTTGATGAAAGGAAATTTATGCGTTGTTGGAGAAGGATGGGCTGGCTTAGTTGGCCGTCTAGCGTCAACTCTTGAAGAAGTAGGCGTCCCGATTCAAACAGGAATGAATATCATCGAGAAAACAGAAAAAGGCGTTGTTACATCTAAGGGTTTGAAGATTGAAGCCGACATAGTAAGAATGTGCGATGGTTCACCAGTAGGCGATCCAGTAAAAGTTTCAACACTAGATGTGGTGTTGGACAACAAACCCCTCAAAGGCTTGCACGGATTAATCAAAAACGATGTTGCAATTCTCGATTTAGCAGCAATCCATCCACGCAAGGCGCCTGGAATGAGCCACTTTTCATGTATTTCACTTTCAGGAGGAGTAGAAGCAATTGAAGATTTACTCGATGAAAGAGTTTCAGGTTGGAGAAGTCACATAATCACAAAACGAGATAACAAATCGATAACACTTACAGACTCTAGGGGGCACCTTTCTGATGGAGTCATTTGAATAACCGTCTAGTACGGAGGGATTTTATGCGAATAGTGACGTGGAATGTCAATGGTATTAGAGCAGCTATCCGTAAGGGAATAGACTCCTTTTTTGAAAAAATCAAAGCTGATGTTTGGATGTTGCAAGAAGTTCGATGTTTACCAGAGCAACTACCGAAGGATTGGCAAATCCCCGAGGGGTACCAAATGATTCTGCACCCTGCAGAAAAGAAAGGATACTCAGGAGTTGCAACTATCTCGAAGATAGAAATGATGGAAGAAGGAAGGGGAATGCAAGGAGAGATAGACATTGAGGATTCAGAAGGTAGAGTTCTCGTTACTAGGCATGAAGATTTAATTCTCGTAAACACTTACCTCCCTAGCGGCTCTTCTAAGGAAGAGAGGCAACAATACAAAGAGACATGGATGGCGCAATGGAGAGAATTCATTCGACCATTACTTCATTCAGACCAGACAGTAATTGTAGCAGGAGATTTGAACATAGCTCACACTGAAAATGATATTTGGAACCCCAAAGGAAATGTAAAATCTAGCGGATTCTTACCACACGAACGCGAATGGTTCAGTGAACTATTAGCCGAAGGGTGGCACGACTTATTCAGGGAACACGTTGGTCCGGATGAGAAAACATTCTCTTGGTGGTCTAATCGTGGTCAAGCTAGGGCTAAAGATAGAGGGTGGAGAATTGATTATTTGTTAGGAAACGAGGTTGCAATGAAGCGATTGAAATCCGTAAAAATCGATAGGCAGGGCGGATTAGAAGTGAGCGACCATGCGCCTGTAATTCTAGACCTTCACTGATCTTGGTCCGAAAATAGGGCTAACAAATCATCGACTATTTGCCTCAATTCTTGGATACTATCCGCTTCAATACTTATCACAAGTTTAGACATAGAGGTAGTATCGCTCTGCCCACCATCCTCTTCAGTTAAATCGCAACTTATTCCCTCTGGAATTAGATTAACCAATCTCAAACCTATTTCATGGGCGCCGCGCCATTCTAAGACGGTGGCAAACTCTTCTCCCATGATTGGGCCAAACATTTCCTCCGGATGATAGTTACTGCTAACGCAACACTCTTTCACCCGAAACCCCTGACCAGATTATGGATGAGCCAATTCAAGTCCTCGCTGGCACCGGAGGTGTCGCACTTGGAGAGGCTAGAACGGACCATGAAGGAAGAAAAGCGATACTATTGCACCGAGAAGGAAATCCGCGAGAGTTGGTCGCATTGGCTGAAACCATGGGGATAGAAGTAATCGATGTAGAGTATCAAAAAGGCAAAGACGACCCTCGAACATATTTTGGTAAAGGACGGCTCCAAGATGTTGCAGATGAAATTTCTACGGCAGTTGAAGGCCATCCGTGGCACGGCGTAGATCTAGTAATCATTCACTCCAATGCATCACCTAGGCAATTAGTGAATATTCATTCGACTGTCCAAGTGGAGATTTGGGATAGAGTGAGATTACTTCTCTCATTATTTACTTCTCACGCTGGTAGTGTGGAAGCTAGAACTCAGGTTAGAATCGCGCAACTACAAGCAGATAGAAACGTCCTCAGAGAACTCGTGAACCAACAAACCACTGGCGAAAGAGCCGGGTTTGGTGCTGGCGGAAAGCAAGCAATTCAAGGCGTCTTTACAACAGTGTCAAGAGAATTAACCCAGTTACGAAAAAAGCAAACTAAACATGCATTAGCAAGGAAGGAAAGGCGACGTCAAAGAGTACGCGGAGGAGCCAGCACAGTCGGACTTGCAGGATATACGAATGCTGGAAAATCCTCCCTATTCCTTGCATTGTCTGGTAAAGAGGTACTGGTTGAAGACAAATTATTCTCTACTTTAGAAACGACTGTTGGCAGAATGGAGATGAGCCCTAGAATACTTCTTGCTGACACAATCGGGTTTATCGACAATCTTCCATCTGATTTGCTAGATGCTTTCCATGCAACGCTTGATGAATCTTTAGAATGCGATTTGTTGTTATTATTGGTTGATAGTAGCGATGATATTTCAGAACTCCAAAGAAAACTATCAACCTCTCGAAGAGAGGTTCTAGACAGAAGCGAGGGAGAAGTACTCAGCATGATGGTTGTACTCACTAAGTGTGACAAAGGCGGCGATATTGAGGCGGCGCAAGAGGTAATTCGCGACATGGGCATGTCGGACGCCAAGGTAATATCGTCTCATAGTAAACAAGGAATGGATGAATTAAGAGAATCGATTATGTATTCACTTTATGGTCCAAAGACAACTTTGATAGTTACTGAAGGGGATCCCGGCCAACGTAGTGCTGAAGCATATGTTAGCCAAATTTACGACTTAGGAATCGTGACTGCAAAAGCCGGATTAGAATTGACACTTTGGTGCGGCCAAGCAGAATTGCAGCGTTTGATTTCAAAATCAGAAGGACGCATCTGTCTCAAGTAGGACCGGCTCATGGGCAGTATATGTCCGAACTCCTAGGTGACGTGGAAGGTCTTCCTGAGGAAGAACCGGTTTTCCAGTCCAGTGGAGTCGCATTCGAAGTCAAGAGCGACGATGGCCACCCCGTCCTTCGAATGATAGGTATTTTCGTTTTCATTATCTGTGGCCTAGGAGTTGCAAATGGGTTAGACTTCATCAGCCCCGAGTCCGGATTGGTTAGGCCTCACGAATGGATAAACGGAATGGCACAAGGCGCACCACACGATTCTGCTGAGTTCACAGGCCAAATTACCTCGGACGGCAACCCGATAGTTAACGCCACAGTAGTGGTTGGGATAACGCTCGAAAGCGGAACACTTTCTGAGCTGAAAGACCAGACTGACGAAGACGGCACCTTCTCTTTCTCAGGCGCAACCCCTGGTCTAACCTCAATCAAAATCACTCGTTGGAATACAGATGATAGACACGATACTGTATTGCACCGTATAATCCTGAACCCTCCGTCTCCATTGGAATCAAAAGGTTACAGCACAATTAATTTTGATTTACCAGAAGTTAGTGAATTCGATAAAGAAGAATGTGGCAACGGCGATCTAAATGGCTCTTGTTTTAGAGAGTTTGATTATCATGCAGATGAAATGGACTTCCCACTAATCGATGAATCAGCAGCAGGATTGTACATCGCTGTTGGGTGGGGAATGATTGGACTAGCCCTCATCGCTTCCGGTTTTGCTTTCTATGGAATAAAGAAAAGTTCGCGGGGCTTGATTCAAACATCTTGTGTACTAGTATTCTTCACTGTAGGTCATTACTGGAGTGCATGTTTATTCTCAATCATGGCATTTGCTCTGACATTTACAGTGCCCAGAAAATCTGTAATCTTAGAAGCCTAAAGCCGACACCCTATTCACTCTCGTCGGTTTAGGCGCATTATGGATCTAATACAGGCGGCATGGATGATTCGTGACCTCGGGCAGCCTGTTAGTGCATTGCACATCTGTGAAGATTCGTCATTAATCGCTGGCGGCTGGGATGGTGCGTTAAAGAAATGGGATTCTGAGGGCGGGATTTTATGGTCTGTAGAATGCGAAGACAGAATCGAAACAATACTTCTTGTCAAAGAGTTGGTCGTGGTCACCTCTGGCCTTCATATTACATGTATTTGCGAAGGAGAAATCCAATGGAGTCATCCATTGGAGGGCTCAGCCGATCTACTATCCTTTTTTGAGGACCAAATTATAGCAACATCAAGCGTTTACGACATCGAACATGGCGATTTCATGGAAAGCGCGGTTTGGAGGTTTTCAATGGAGGGCGAATTAATTCAAGTCGATAGGATGGATGAAAAGCCGTGGTTCTTACATTCAGATGACCAACTAGTAATCGGTCTAGGCCGGCCTAAGTGTGGTGCTTTGGTAGACAATAATCACCAATCTTTGGCAACAGATTCTCCAGTAACTTGTGGCGTTTCTGGGATTGAGGAAATTCTGATAGGGCATGCAGATGGCACAATATCGTCGTTATCGGGTTCTGAAATTAGTAAAGAACCATCATCCATTGAATCTCTAATCTGCACTGAGGATGGATTTGTGTCGGCACTCGAATCTGGAGATTTAGTTGCCAGAAAAGCATCTGGAAGCGAATTATGGAATGCGAAAGGAGGGCAAGTGGCCGCCCATTCTGCATCTTTCAATAATTTACATTGGTGCGGTCGCTATGAAGTCTCATCAGGTTCAATCGAAGTTAGGGACGCTGAAGGTAAACTTTTGACCTCATCAAAAACATCGAAACCTAGAGTTTCGATAGCAGCGCAAAACCGTGTTGCTTTTGGATTTGAAGATGGTCAAGTTCTTCTATGGGAAAAGGGGTTATTTGAACGCAGGTTGAAGGAAGATTCAGAGAGCTCCGATGGCCGAAGATCAGCACTCGCTGCAAAGTTACGTTCATTGCGCGAATAATGTTATTATTTTGATTATTTTTCCAGTGGATACAGTGGAAAGCATAGCCGCAACCCCTCATTTCCGCTGGAAAAGGCCTAAAAAAAGCGTAAAGTTTATTTGCCTCCGCATCCCACCTGAATAGTGCCGCTCCCTCAGGAGTGGTGGAGGGCTTCCTCGGAAGTCTTCTGGGACCCTTGCCAACCGGCCTGCTCAAACCGAGCAAAGTGTTGGTCACAAACCTTGGAGACAGGGAGAGTGAGATGCCAGGAGAGATGCGGATTTTCGGATCTGTAAGTCTCCTACATCCACAGGACATCTGAGCTTCGGCAAAAGATGGCCACATAACCTTCGGGAAATGTGGCACAGGGAGGGCTGCAACCTAGTTGTGGCGTACCAATGACTGTGCATTCAGCCGGGAGGTGCAGCAGTAACAGTTCTTCGGGACAACCTCTGTTGCAAAGAACGGCTTGGTGGAAAAGCTTCGGCTTTGAAACCACGGGCGGAAACCGAACCAGGGAAGCAACCTTCGGGCTGACAAACTGGAAACGGACCTACCACGGACGGAAACCGCGCTTCACTTCTTCGGAAGTGTTGAGACGGACCTCCATGGTCAAAGACCGGGTGTGAAAGAAACCTTCGGGAATCTTGAACACAACGGATTGGCCACCGTTGGATAGAAACAGGATCACTTCGGTGAAAATGCGGAAATTCAGCACCGGTTGAGAGGAAACGAAACCTTCGGGAATCGTGAAATCAAAACCACCCTGGGATCCAACCACTTCGGTGGAAGGTGAACAGGCCCGGCAGCTGGGAAGAAGGCATCTTGGAAACAAGATGTCAACGATCTGGAAACTACTTTTCGGAGTAGAAGAAGGTGACGACGACCCGGCAGCCACCAGCGGAGGCTGGCAGGGGGGCGGATATCCCACCCGGATGAAACCCCCCTGCCAGTTCTCCCATCCTGCTTTCACAGATAAACGGGTGCCAGTGCATACCGCTTATGACTGTTGAGGGCCCAAATCTTTGTCGCGAGCAGTTTTCGCTAGTGGTTATTTAGAACCGGTCATTTCTTCGGGCCTTACCCATTGATCAAATTCTTCATTCGTCAAATAATTCAATTCTAGAGCAGCCTCGCGAAGTGTTGTACCTTCTTCATGAGCCTTTTTGGCTATTTTTGCAGCCTTATCATATCCAATATGATTGTTCAGAGCTGTTACCAGCATAAGCGAATTTTCGAGATGGTCCTTGATAACTTCTTGATTTGGCACAATCCCTTCTATGCACTTTTCTCTAAACGTACGCATCGAATCTGCAAGAATCTCCGCACTGTGCAATAAATTATGAATCATCATTGGTTTGAAAACATTCAATTCGAAATTACCTTGACTTCCCCCAATGGTAATCGCCACATGGTTGCCCATGACTTGACAGCAAACCATCGTCATCGCTTCAGACTGAGTGGGGTTCACTTTACCTGGCATAATCGAAGAACCAGGCTCATTAGCCGGTAGAGACAATTCTCCGAGCCCACACCTTGGACCGGAGCCTAACCATCGCACATCATTTGCAATTTTCATTAGGCTTACAGCTAATGTGTTGAGAGCACCACTTGCTGCAACAACCGCATCATGTGCTGCTAATTGGGCAAATTTGTTTGGTGCAGAAACAAACGGCATACCAGTCTTAAGTGCAATTGCGGCAGCAACTCTCTTTGCAAATTCGGGATGAGTATTCAGTCCAGTCCCGACTGCAGTTCCACCTAATGCTAATTCGTGCAAATCTTCTAGCGCAAATTCTAGCCTTCGAACATCAGCGTCCAATTGTGAAACCCATCCGCTAACCTCTTGACCCAGCGTTAATGGTACTGCATCCATAAGGTGAGTGCGTCCTATTTTGACAATATCTGACCACTCTTCAGATTTGATTGCTAAAGCATCTCGAAGGAGAATTAGGTTTGGAATTAAATCATGTGCAAACGACTCTGCACTGGCAATATGCATTGCTGTTGGGAATGTATCGTTAGATGATTGCGCCCGATTGACATGATCGTTTGGATGCACCGGAGATTTGGAACCCAAAACCCCGCCTGCCATTTCAATAGCACGATTAGCAATAACCTCGTTAGTGTTCATATTCGATTGAGTACCAGACCCGGTCTGCCATACTCGAAGTGGAAAATGGTCATCCAGGCTTCCATTAATCACCTCTTCAGCAGCAGCAATAATCAGCTTTGAAACATCTGGATCAAGCTGTCCTAAATCGGCATTAACTTTCGCAGCAGCCTGCTTTAGAATTCCGAATGCCCGAACCACGCCACGCGGCATTGTATCTTGTCCAATATCGAAGTTGATTAGAGACCTAGCAGTCTGACAACCGTAGTACCTATCTGCTGGAACTTCCAATTCGCCCATGGTGTCGGCTTCGATTCGCACTTCTCCCATGTTGGAAGGGGTGAAGGCGGTTGTCCATGTCCCTTTCCCTCTCGGAATCGTCAAAGGTGTGAATCTAGAGCACTGCCCGATGGCAGGTTATCGTCTAGTCTGGTTTCAACATCTGCACAAGGCTGCAGGCACTTATGTTATCAGAAGGGCGATGGCTAACGGAGAGTCATTTTGGCCCAACCATGAGAATGGCAACCCCGTCGAATCTGAAACTGTAATCCCTTTATGGGAAAAGGGGCCAGAAGAATTGACCGCATTTATTGATGAATGTGAAACAAAAGGGGTCACCTTTGTTGCTTGTGAATGGGGCGGAGCTGACTTTGAAACTCTAGCAAAAGACGAAAGGGTCACACTACTGACTTGCTTAAGGGACCCAATTAAGCGACTAATTTCTAACTATAATTATGACCACTATTGGATGTGGACTAAAGCTACTTCATATGAAGAATATTTGAATGAAGGACACCTACACTCCTCATCAGAATATTACACCAATATTTTTGCACGTGGAGAAAATGATTTACAAAAGGCAAAATCGAATTTAGCACTTTTCGATCATGTGATTATTGCAGAAGATGGCATGACTGCCTTAGACGAATTGGGTTGGAGCAAAGAAAGCGATACAACCCATCCTACATTCGGTGATAAAAAGAGGGCTGCAATTCTATTCGCCAAGCTCAGGTGGTTTCGCCTGTTCAACTATTTGCGCAAGGTCAAGTATCAACCGCCTGGCGAATTAAATATCGAAGATAAGAATCAAAACGACTTGTTACTGTATAACTCATTTAGAAATTGAGCAGATAAATCCACTGAATTACAGGTAAGCAGTGGGTACCGACTGCTTGCCCATCCAATCAAAGGGCCCCCCTTTGATTATTAGTTTCAAAAAAGCAATATATCATCAAACCTTAGAGTTAGATATGAAATATTCTTATGCGCATGTGTTTAATGATATTGACCAATTAAATGTAGCCGGTCAAGAAGGGTGGGAATGCTATGCTGTAACGCATCATACATCTTGGTTAAGGTGGTTATTTTTTGGATGGTTCTTGCCTCCACAAAAGATGTACCATCTTCGTAAATCTAAATGATGTGGTTTATTCATTTTCTATGCCAGTGGTTCATCGATAATGGATATTGAATTAATGCTTGATTCGGTTTGTTAAACCTCAAATCAGAGGGGCTCTGCACAAACCCACTGGTTCATTATTACCTAATTAGAGGTCGAGCAGTAGGTCATATCATACGCTACCCTCTCAACACCCTTTCACGCATGGGTATTGGAAGGGCATTGCCGGCTCAAGAGTTATACTCTATATGTATGCAGAAATCGATATGGCCGAAGTAGACTGCCCAATTTGTAATGAAGTACTTCAGTTTCCTAAAGGGGAGTCTAATGTCTTTGAGTGTCCTGAATGTGATGCAGAATTAAATTGGAACGGCAAGCATATTATTGGGGCAAAGACAAATCGTAACTATCTTTTCGTAGCCGAAGAAAATTTCGCATCATATTTTGATCCGGAATTATTTGCTGATGCTATCGATTTTGCTAACGAAGTAATTGATAATGATAAAGCCGTTCTAAGTGAACTTGGAAGGAGAGGTAGCGATACTATTACCGAAGAAT
>JBJLAY010000060.1:0-14239 GCA_045568475.1 Candidatus Poseidoniaceae archaeon
GTTTTCTTCCATGGCTGGTATTTCGCCATCGATTGCTTCTTCTGGAGAGGTTAGTAACACTCCGCCCCAAGAATCACCAGAAGATAACATTACAAAATTACAATTTCTTCTTTTTAATTCGCGCATCAAATGAAAGGAGAGTCGGAAATCCTCTGTCCTAACTGCTATACGGCGCACATACGGCCGTAGGCGTAATCACGCTTCAATATGACGCGTAAACAACGATATCATCAAAAGCATTTGACAATGATTCTTTATTGTGGGCAGCCAATACGAAAGGGAACTTAGAGCAGTTTTAGCAGGAATTCCGAAAGGTGTCGAAGCGGTGACTAGATCTTGTGACCCTGTCGCAAAAGCGAAAGCGATGCAGGTTGTTGAGAGGCCGTTCTTGGTAGTACGAGCCGCTGGCTCTGGAATGGAAGGCAGTGGTGATTTACTAGCACTAAGAGGAGACATGTGCTTTCCAATTGAAGTCAAAACATCAAAAAAATCAAAGTTGTATCTCTCGGGTAGAACATGGGATCAATACCAATCTATGGTCTATGAAGGTAAGAGGTGTGATTTGATGCCTCTATACGCTTACAGATTGAAAGGAGTAAGAGGGGATTCTTGGCGGATTTTTCGCGTAGAAGTTGGAAAATTAAGTGGAAGGCTAGGCATATTGACTAGAAGAATTCCTCCTCTGCCATTAACGCGTAATGGTAAAGAATTCCTCGATTGGGAGCAGGGTATGCCATTGCACCAATTCTTATCCCTTGTTTGCAGAAGGGCTGCGAGTCCGACTTTAGAATCACTAGACAAGAGGATCCAAAATATTGACATGACTAAAGAAGACAAAACTGAGACATCGCAAATGCGTATCACAGAAGTGCAAAATATGGCCCCCCGATGAGGATAATCATAACTAGCAACAGGAGTAATGAAGACAGGGCCGAGGCTTTTCTAGTCACGTGTTCAACCCATAATGGGTGGATGTTGTACAGGCCTGTTTTCTTACCCAAATTACGTAACCCGGACATCGTTCCATGAACTATGTCTTTGAACAGGTGCCCTCCATCGAATGGGATCATTGGGAACAGATTTGTGAATCCCAATAGTATGTTTACCCATATCAGCCAAAATAGTAGATTCATCAATATCAATAGCCCACTCAATCCGAGTATAGATGCCAACCAGCCATCACCGGAATCTAACATATCTTCCTGGGCTGGATGAATTGCGACTCCTTGATATTCAAAAGGTGTAAAGAGGATTGTAACTGCACTTGCCGGTACGCTAATTGCATATCCAAAAGCACTACCTGCTAAATTAGGATCATTCCATCTAGCCAAGCGGTCGACGCCCGCAGTTCCACCCGAAGGGCTGTTTACACCTAGGAAGGCATCTCCTTTTTCGATTCCCATAGACTCCAAGGTGTCAGACTCATAACCCAAATCTGTCATGTAATCGTACTTATCTGTCATATTGACCATAAGCACTTCATTGGTTCCATTTCCATAACGAATTACTTCCATGGGAACAATTTGTCCTGCTGATAAATCATCCATCGCATCAGCAAAGTCGCTCCCATCTACAATCTCAGTTCCGTTTATTGAAATTATGACATCCCATGCCTCTAGTCCAGCATCATCTGCAGCAGAATCCAAAACGATTTGGCTCGAATGAACTCCAGGGTCAGCAGCGGTAAATTGTCCTCCAACCTGTCCTAAAATGACCATCAAAATTAATGCTGCAAAAATATTAGTGGCTGGTCCAGCAGCGAACATCCTTTGCCTCTCCCTTCTTGGAGAGGTACTGATCTCTGAATATTCAGGTTCTGCAAAAGCACCTAATGGTATTGGGCCCATCATCAAAAGTCCAAAGTTTCGCACTCTCATACCATGAGCTCTAGCCTGTATTCCATGTCCGAATTCATGTATTACAAGGCATACCACGAACGCGAATATTCCATACCCAAGTGGAATTATAGGGCTGAGTCCCGGTATTGCTATAAGTTCAGAAACAGGTCTCGCCTCTGCTTGATTTCCCATTAAAATAGCAGCAACGACTGCTAAAATTATCATTATCGTGACAATTAGCATTGCGCCCCAACAAACCCATAGCGAGATTTCACCATAGGCTCTCCAGAATTTACGAGGTTTGGAAACAATCTCCAGAGATTTTTGACCTTTATCGGTCCTAACCATCAAAATCATTCCGAAAAAGACTCTTGAAGCATTCCATTCATCCAATTTGCCCGAAGATTCCCAATACCTTAGCAGCAAATACCATGCCGCGATGAAAAGCAAAACCTCGGTCCAACCAAACTCGACCGAGAGAAATCCACTTCCCATGTCCCGTCCAGCAACTGATTACACTTCAACCCCCTGTCGTTTAGTTCTTGAAGGTCCTATGCTTGGCACTGTCATGGACGAAACCACTCGTGAGGTTAGGGCATGGGTTTTACATGAGTTCGGAGAAGATGCGGTAGACCTCTCAATGTGGGCAGAAGAAGATGATATTGTTCAGGCTCTTATCCGACTTTCCGATAAAGTAGTAGTCTCGGATCTGTCGTGGCATGCAGGTAAAATTATTGAAGAAGGTTCACTAGTTGTAAGGCTCTCAAATTGGAAGCCAAACTCAATCCAAACCCGTAGAATGCCAGATGGTTTAGTTAGGTTCAAACACCGTTCAAACGAGATAATGCTGGCTGCTAAGGTTAGAGCGCCAGAATGGGCTGCTGCGCTTTTAGAAGAGTGGTTGATGTCAATGAAAGGCGAAGCTGCTTTGCCAAAGGGTAGGCAACATCAGATCTCGGATTTGAAAAGAAAGAGAGACACTCTTCGAAAAACATTAGACCAAGCCGACCTATCTTCGATAAGAGATGAAATCAAAACTATTGAAAACAGACTCACAAGTGCCGATAACAGACTTTCTGGCAAACGATTTTGATTATTCCTCTTCCTTCGAATGAATTAGAGCGACCGCTTCTTCTCGCTCCGCTTTAATCATCTCAGGTGAATTTCGTAGAATTCGATTTAGGACAGGTTCAACAAGCATTGGAACTGCCAAAACTGAAGCTACAAACAGTATCAAGAACAAGAATGAAGCGCCAGGCACCTGGCTTACACCGGGAGAATCGCCTCCGCTAACCATTAATTTCACAGTACCTAACCATGGTATTTCTGCACCCGATATTCCGATAACCCAGTCCTCTTCAACTGGCTTGATTATTCCACTATGAATTGAAGATAGCCCTTGAGCAAATTCAAAGACGCCCTGATCGTCATTACAATCATTATTGTCACCCAATGTAATGTATCCTGGGTTAGACGGTGTGAAATTTTCAACACTGAACCAGACCGAACCATGTTGAGCTGCGACTCCACTACAAGGATATTCTCCGGTATTATTTCCATCAAAAATCAGATTTATTTTTGCTACATTAACTTGATTCGTGCCAGGAACTGACCATGAGACAACACAACTCCCATCCCAAAAAATACCTTCTGTGCAGTCTCCCTCTTCGGTTGGCGCCGTCTCTCCAACATCGATTTTGAATAATGCTCTATGAATGATAGGTGTACTATCGTCTTCCCCATTACGTTCGTAAATTATGACATCTCCTTCCATGCCCAAGGATTCGTATCCGTAATCTGGAGAATTTTCATCTGTTGCTTCTGCATAAGTGATTATTTTGTTTCTGTCGGGTGAATGGACTAGAACTAAATCTCCAGCATCAATTGTACCAACCTCTCCATTCTTATCGTGCTGCATCGAATTTGATTCGACTACTACCAATGGAGGCATTGAACCTGTGTGAGCCCACATAGCCATTACGAGAAGACTAATCATTCCGGCTGCCAATACAATCTCGCGAACGAGGGTGCGCATCGGATCAGACTCGCTCATCAGTACGACCCAAACGTCAACGCTTCTTCAATCCCTTCTCTTGTAGGAAGGAATTCCATGCTTCTTGGTGTCCACCTCCAAGAGCATTTGCAGCATCGTCGCCATTAGCCCTCTGCTTACGTAATTCTGAAGTAGATTTCAATCCCATTATTGCTTGAAGAGAGGTTGCTTTTGCATTTAGATTAATGAATGCAGGTGCAGAAACTGCCAACCCAATAGCACCAATAACAATCAATACAATGGAAGTTCCAGTATATTCTTGGAAATCTGCATTGTCTTGTAAAAACATAAGTTGGACCGCCGACATTGTAGTCAAAAGAGCAGAGGCAAAGGTTGCCGTACCGGATATTCTTAACTGTCTTCCGTGTTGATTTTGCCACCAGCCCATAGGTCTCGCCTAACCTCCAATATACGCCACACTTATTCGTTTTTTGTATTTGAGAAAAAATGACATGTCTGGGTATTGTTGAAATGGGATGAGGGCGCGTGGGCCGTAGGCCCAACAGGGGTTAAGGTGACAATCTCATGCACAAGTCTCTATTTTTAACCGCTATTTTTGTGTTATCAGTTCTATCTCCAATGGCATTGGCAGATGTTACTGAAACTCAATTCGAGGACGGGTCTACATCCTATACTCATACATTTTCAGGGACAGGTGATGCGTTTGCAGGGAATCTAACATTCCCGTATGGCGCAGAAGTATCATCTGCATCTTTTGATATTTCAGGAGAGGCGTCTACCACAAACTGGGGTAATCTGACATCGAATAGTGACTTTGGCGGAGCAGGTAGTAGCTATTGGAGTGGAATTCCACCTGGATTCAATTATGGATACCGCTCAAATATCGAAGTAAGCGATGGAAATGCCGAGATAGTAGGAATTCCAGCAATTAACATCAATGGATTAGATCGCTCTTCTGACGGAACATCTACTGGAGTGGTTAACAACACAGGCGGTTTTGCCGCTAATGGTGATCAAGGTTTTATTGGAGCAACTAGTAAACTAAATTCTTTTTCGACTTCTAGCTCATCTTCAAGTTACAGAGGATTCGTGGTTCATCATGATGACGAATATCTTTCAGCAACTTACACATCAACCTCCATTTCTGGGATGCCGACGATTAAGAGATACAACTCTACTAGCGGTTCATTTATTGCCAGTGCAACGTTGAGTCAAGGTTCTTGCTCCCAAAGTGTTAGTCAATTGACATACTACACATACGACGCTACAAGTAATGGCCAAGGAACTATGTGGAGTGTCAGTTACCAATATCGATATTTAGTGAAATGGGACATCAGCATTAGTTCTACTAATTCAATGACCATCACTTGTCAAAACGTGTATTTGACATCCAGTACATACTATCTAGCAGGGGTTGACATCGATGAAGATTCTGGAAGAATGTTCCTCCTGCAATATGAATCACGTTCGCCTTACAACAGATATTTGCAAGAAATTAGCCCATCTAACCCAACTTCAGCTATTGGAATTTGGACCTTGGGAACTAGAGAGCAGTTAGGAGATACGAGTACTCAACCTTCTGGTTTGATTGTAAACCTACCAAAAATTGTGACTAACGAATACTACTATCTTCGAGGCTATCATAATCATTTCACTATGGATAATACCCTTGTTGAAAGAATGGGCAAGGTATTACTAAACGGAGGCGGGCACTATGGAATGGATGAACTTGGAGACAATACATTCGGTTTCCAGTGCCATCGATCATGCAGTTCGACATATCTGAATAAAATCCAAAGAGAAGGTACTGGGACTATTTTTGACTTCAGAACCCCTACATCTTCATCTTCGATTGTAACCGGCTCCACAATTTCATTGACAAAACAAATCCAAGAAATTACTGTAAGTGCATTGGTAGGCCACATCAGTGCAAATACTAGTATTGAATTGGAAGTATCTAATGACGGTGGGGTTTCTTGGAAGAGCGGAGTATTCAATCAAAAGTTGACTTTCGCAAACCCGGGATCCAGCATCAAATGGAGAGCATATCTCAACGGTACCACAACAGAAACTCCTGTTCTAGACTTTGTCGGATTTGAATACACGAGCACTTACCAATCCCAAGGGTATTTCTATGTAAGGAATATTTATTCAGGGAACGCACCTGTTGCTGTAACTGCATGGTGGAATGCTACAACCCCTACAGGAACTAGTTTACAAGTCCAATTACGAGACTCAACAACCAAAACATTCTCATTCAGCGGAGAAACAAAAACTGTATCTATGTCAGGAAGTTATCTCTACATCTACGTCTACATGTATAGTTCGGGAACTAGAACTGAAACTCCTACACTAGAAGATTTGAACATAGCTTTCCATTCTGATGCTCCAGAGCAAGTTGGTATTGATATCGGAGCAGACGGAAGGAATGAGTGGACTAGTCAAGGTGTTCTTCTTGGAACTACAACGCAGGGTGGTACAAAATTTGTCGATGCATTCAATGACATAATTCCAGATACTGGTTCAGGTAGTGTGGTAATTCCAATCCATATCAATTCACAGACAGCCGGAAGTGTAGTGTTAGAACGATTCAGTGTCACATATACGATAAATACCGTAAATCTAGACATTACTATACCTGATGGCGAAATCCTCCATGAAAGAAATGAGCCTTACGAGGTAGTCACTAGACATATCGTAGGTGACGGTGCAAATAATTACATCCAATCTGCAACGCTGTCTTTCATTGCTAGCCCCGCATCAAATGCCCCAACACTTGAATGGCAAGATGGAGATATATTCCCATCGCCTAATGATCCTGAAGACTGGATAGACATCGACCCTTCTTCATGGTCCGTTCTCAATAATGGGATACTAGAGATTCACTGGCTATTCACCGTGACATCAAATTTCCCTGACCAAGAGAATGTTGCATTTAGAACAAACTGCCTTGATAATTCTGGAACCAATGGATACTCCCCTGCGCCTCTTTCCAGCGACACCGGATTGCGTGTAAACAATTCATTCGGGCTAGGTTGGCTCAATATTAGAGATAATGATGGAGAAGTTACATCTAATGATGTAGAAGATGGAAGTTGGGTTGCTGCCGGAGAAACATTACACTTCCAAGGAGCAATGTGGTTCGCAGATTCTGCAGATGCTCCAAAGGACAGTGCATTCGACGTACGTGTTTCACAGAATGGATTCGTTAATGCTGATTGGAGAGATACCTCGAACATTAATGGTTCATTCTTCATATCGATTCAAATGCCTGAAATCGATGTTGAAAGCGGATTGACATATGAAATTCAAACATATAACGAAAGAGATGCAAGCATGGTCTTGGCTTCGAACTCAGATTGGTTTAGAACATACAAAGTAGATGCAACCGCTCCTGAAAACCTAGAAACATACCCATTGGAGGATGCGTATGAAGCAGCGGATGAAAGCCAGAAGGTAACGCTAAAGGTTTCAGATTCTGTAGGAGACCCTACTGAATTGACATTGTACTATTGGGTCGAAGCAGACCACGACCTGAATAGAAACGGAGAAGCTGACTCTAGTGAATATGCAACTAAAGTTGTAGTCAATGAAAGTGAGGCAGACATGAAGACATTCTCATCTACAATAGACCACTCTAGGAATCCAAATATGGGCCGTGTGTCTTACTACTGGGATGGAGGAGACAGGGCAGGCAACCCATTACACCGCTCTACAATTATTGACGAAGTGTCTTACATCTGGGAAAGTGGCCCTGGCTTCGATGCCGATGATGCTACATTCAGAACTCGTAAAGATTCAGTTGCTATATTCACAGGTCTAGAATGGGAAGGTCACAATGACAATGCCCCTATTTTCGCAGGCACACCTCAAACAATATCTCTAGGACTCATTGATGCAAATACTGCTATCGATTTCGAGTTTATCGATCTAGTATTCGATTTCGAAGGCCCGGATAGCGAAGTAGACCAACAAAGAATTTCATATTATGGAATAACAGATGTGTTCGCTAGCCAATCAGATTTCATCAATCTCGCAACCACATCATCCATGGTACAAACTACCAATGAATCTGGTATGCCTTTGATTCTTGTAGATTTTGATTTCACAGTTGGTTGGGATTGGCCTGATGAAGACATTTCAGACATTGCTCTAGAATACAAAGAAAGAGGTTCTGAGTTCCCGACTAGGCATATTATTGGAGAACATACTTTCACAGTTGAGAATGACTTGGTATTGGATGCATCTTCATTCTTAGTAGAGGACATTAGCGAACCAAGAACTGGGATTGTTGCTGACGGAAGCAGAGTTAGGAATGACGACCGACTAGAATTTACTGGCAGAGTAGTTTACGAAGGAAGTAATGTTCCAGCGCCTAACGATGCTTCGATAGTTATCGAAGTATTTGACGGAGAAAGCACTTGGTCTGATGGCTCACTTGCAGATGACGGAGGATACTCTGTTGAAGTTCCACTATCTCACGCTGAAACTCTTCAATCATCACCAACAAGGACTTGTTTGATTTCAATTGGCGGAATTCCAGGAGAGGGAGAAGATATGACTGGTCAAACTGTGTCAACTACACTTAGAGTAGTTGTTGACGATACTGCGCCTCGTGTTGTTAGTAGAACATCTCCTCTAAACGTAATCGATATCTCGGCGAATACTGATCTTACCAAAGTACCCGTAGAGTTCCGAGGAACTGAAGATGCTGATATGACTGGCTCTAAGCAGATTGTGCACTGGGTTATGAGAGACTCAAGCAGAACTTTGACATTGGGAGCTGGACAATCGGTTCTTGGAATGCAACAAGAAGGTCAAAGTGTAATATGGACAGGAACTGTTGACTTGACCGATGATGGTAAAATTTCCATGAGAGAAGGAGACTGGGTTGGATTCTATCTTACAGGATATGATTCTGCAGGTAATGAATTCCCAGTAGTATCAAACTCTGAGGCAAGCCCTATTGCAGAGATTGCTGATGACGATACTGATTTCGAACGCCAGTGGGTCAGATTAGGTGCAATTGGTCCACAACTAAAAATCGGTTCAATCACCTTATCTGATGACCACGTGGCCCCTGGACAAGAAATAGAAATCACTGCAGATGTGCAAAATGTTGGCGGTTCTACCAGTTCTCAATTCAAGGTTTCATTCTACTCTGGCAACTCGATTGTACCATTTGATTCTGCCACTCTCAACAAGATAGGTTCTGATGAGACTATACCTGTCACAGTAACTTGGAGTGCAGAGGAAGGCGTTGATAGAATCAGAGTACAAGTAGATCCAGATGATGTAATCGTAGAAGTAAACGATGATGACAACACCGCTGAACACAAAGTGGAAGTCGTTTATGTCTCTTACATGGGTTGGTTTGACTCAATTCGCGAACAACCTCTAATTTGGTTGTTCTCTATACTGTCTGTAATCGTCCTAGTCGGAATCGGAATTACTGCTAACCGTACAGCAATCACTCACGGTGATGAGTCACTTTATGATGATGATTGGGAAGAAGAAGAGGAAGATGAGGACTGGGAAGATGATGAAGACGACGATGATTATGATGATGACTACTGATAGTCTGAAAATCGTTGCCCTCTTGAACCAGTGACATCGCCCCAACAATATGGCCGAAGGCGTCTTCGCTAAACTCGATCCGGGTTTGCAGAAGGCTCTGGAAGAGAGAAATTGGATACCAACACCTGTTCAAGATGTTACTCAGGACGATATTGCGTCCGGTAAAGACAGGTTGGTTGTTGCCCCTACTGGTTCTGGAAAAACAATGGCCGCAATGCTACCATTGTTGGACAGATGTTTGCGTGAAGAATGGGTGGGTATGTCGATTCTTTACATCACTCCTTTACGCGCTCTAAACCGAGATGTTGACAGAAGACTCGAGGAGATTACCTCGGCCGTAGGCCTACGGCTCGGACTAAGACACGGAGATACTACACAATCGGAGAGAAACAAGCATGTCAGAAATCCCCCTAATGTAATGATCACAACTCCTGAAACATTCCAACTGATGTTTACCGGTTCCAAATTACGTGAATTACTTCGAACCGTCAAAGCCGTTGTGATTGATGAAGTTCACGAAATGGCAGATGGAGAAAGAGGCTGGCAGCTTTCGATTGGGCTTTCACGGTTAGAATCCTTCAAGGGATCAAAGGTGCAAAAAATAGGCTTATCTGCTACTGTAGGAAACCCCAAACAAGTGGCGAAATGGTTGTCTCCAAATGCTGAAGCAATCAATGCAATAGCACCACGCACCACTGAACTATCTGTTGATGCTGTTGTCCAATTACCTGAGGATGAAATTGGTTCAGTGGAACTAGCCATCTCCCCTAGAGCGCATGCAACATTACGTGGACTAGCAGATATTGTAGCAAAAAAGAACCCCTGCTTAATTTTCGTCAACTCTCGAAACAGTGCTGAAACCGTGTCGCAACGGATTCAAGCTATTGCTCCAGATTTGGAGATAGGAGTGCATCACGGATCTCTAGCCAAAGAAACCAGGACTCAAATGGAAGATGACCTCCGTAATGGTAAAATTCAGGGTTTAGTGTGTACATCAAGCCTTGAATTAGGAATAGATGTGGGAAGCGTGAATCATATCATACAGATTCGCTCACCACGCTCTGTCGATAGAATGCTACAACGTGTTGGAAGAGCAGACCATCGATTAGGTGGCGTAGGTAGCGGTCACCTTCTGGGATGGGAAAGCGATGATATTTTCGAAGCGGCAGTTATTGCTAGAAAAGCAGTTGCTGGTGAGATTGAACCGGTTGAATGGAGGAATAGGCCTCTTTCTGTGGCCGCAAATCAAATTGTGATGATGGTGCACAGCCATGGCGCATTACCGATTAAAGAAATTACAGAATCAATTTCTGGGGCTTGCCAATTCGAAGATTGGAGTGATGATGACACCATATCGATTGCCAAAGTGTTAGCGGACAGGTGGGTGATTAGATGCGAAGTTGACCCCGCTGCCGTACCTTGGTACAGGTGGCCACACGATGTCTGGCAAGAATTACTAAAAGTGTCAAAAAATTCACTTCCAGAGCAACCTAAATTGGCTTATGACGAAGAACCGTCTGAAGATTTAGTAAAATTGAAATTCGACCCGCCACCCAAATTCGCCAAAGGTTGGATTAGTCGTTCAGGAAGAACTCGGCAATGGGTCACTAAGCACCTATCGATGATTCCAGATAAACAATCATATAGAGTTCGAGACGCTGTAACTCGCAAGAGTCTAGGAAACGTGGATGAAGCATTCGTTCTATCTCTAAACGATGGAGGAGAGGAAGCTGACGGGAGGCAAAGAAGATTCGTAATGGCTGGAAGGACCTGGATGGTAGTTGATGCTGACCCTGACCAAAGCGAATTGCTGGTTGCGCCTGTTTCAGACCAAGGTCATGCACCCCAATGGGTTGGAGAATTACCTCCCACGCCTGCCGAGGTTGCCAGAGAAGCAGGACGATTACGAAGACTATTTGCAATTGATTTAGGTTTGATTCCTGACGAGCCAAACGAACAAATCGATCCTGCTGAATTACTCAAAGGAGACTCAGTAATCGATGAATACCCTCTCAATGGTGAAGCGAAAGGCATCCTTGCAGAAATCGTAACAACCCATTTCAATTCTGCCGGAGTAGTCCCTAGCGAGCGTCTGATAACCATAGAAGATAGAGGCGAAGCGATAATTCTCAATTGTTGCCAAGGAAATAGAATCAATGAGGCAATTGGACATTACCTTCTGGCCATGGCCAGTACGCGCTCTGGAAAATGGGGAAGGCTGATTGTAGAACCGTGCAGGATTTCATTACAGATTGCAGGAGTAAGACCTGCTGAACTAATTGAATGGCTTTCAGAAACTCCGCCTGAAGCCCTAGAGGGTGTACTATCAGTAACCTTACCTAATTCGAGAGAAGTAAGATGGAGATTTGCCCAGATTGCTAAGATTTTCGGCATACTTCGTCACGGAGTAGACCCCCGAAAAATCAACATCCAAGCATTGCTAAAGAAATATCGAGGCACTCCTGTTATGGATGAAGTTCTAGGTAAATTATTCCATGAAAGGATGGATGTAAACGGAGCAATGGATGTGATGCGAGCAATTCAATCAGGATTAATTGGACTAACAATTACTGCAAGTGGGCCACTCGGGATTTCAAGTCGCTCAGAGAAAGATCTGCTTCTACCAAATTTTGATAATCAGCAAGTAAGAGCTCGTCTAGAAGGGCGTTTGATGAACGAAAGAGCGGTTCTTTGTTGCCTTAGATGCGCCTCAGTGCGTCGTTTTAGAGTCGCCAGGTATCCGGAGATTGATGACGTAAAAACATGCCTGAAATGTGGCGGCAGAATGCTTGCGTGCATGCGTGAAGGGCTGGAGAAGCAATTGGTAGATTGGGTGAAATCAGACGACGAAAAGATTCGTGACCGTATGATGAAAAATGCTCAGACCGTAGCTAACAGGGGAATGGAAGCGATCCTAGCCTTGATGGGAAGAGGAATCGGTGAAGCGACTTGTCAAAGATTGATGCGTAAAGTCCAGCGTGGCGACATAGATGGTTTGCTAGAAGCAATCCATATTGCAGAAATTGAGTATGCAAGAACTAGAAGGTTTTGGGGTTAATCAGAATCTAACTCTAACAAATTAACTCTTAGGGCTGCTTCAACAACGTCCCCTTCTTCCCACCAATCAACAGCAATGAAGGTCGGTCTTTTACCATGGGTTTCGATGCATTCTAATGCTCTGTCAACCATGAAATCAACATCGTTTGCTTCACTTGCTCGATTTGGGTCAGACAAACCTGCTTGATTTTTCAACCAGTTATTCATATGGAAAGCCGGCTGGTTAGAATCGCCTCGGAGAGGTTCACAATCCATCGATGATGTTTCTGAATCAGCATAATTAGTAGTCCAGCTATGCGTTAAAAAATCATGGAAATAAGGGTGGGAAGAATCACTGGATTGTTCCCAAAACACGACTAATCTCTTATCCATATTGATCAGTTCGATTAGGGTTGGCCATTCCTCATTCATTTGATGGATATACATTGAATCAGATAGCCCTACATCATCAAAAATTTCCTTTAAGTGGTCCGGTTCAACATAGTTTTCAATCAAAAGGGTGACTATGTCTCTGTCCTCGCTGTTCATTTCAGACTCCAAAGCATTCAACCAATTCCATGGGTCAACTGCTCCATAGGTGCATGGACTAAACCCCCTATCGGAATCTCCATGGCAAAAACGGACATTGGATTGGCTTTGGTCAGCAGTTGTCAAATAGTGAGTATCGAGCATAAATGCTCTCATTCCTGCATTCCATTGTGCTTGAAATCCTGTGCGATGATTGCTTGCAGGATAGTAGATGTTGTCTTCATGGGTCGAATATGAATTATGTGTTTCAGGGAAAGTCACTTGGTCGTATGTTCTGTGGCATAAAATTACCAAACCATTGCAGGGTATTGTTTCAAGATACTCACAAGTTCCATCGTCCTCTGTAGCATTTGTATCATAATTCTCTGCATCTGAATCTGTGCATCCTAATATCGGATCTGGTTCAGGTTCATCATATTCACAAGAACCATCATCTTCTTCTGCTTCTTTATCGAAATTTTTTGCATCTGAATCAGTACAGCCAAGAATTGGTTCAACTTCGGCTTCTACTGCCTCTTCTGGTGGCGAACCTGATGGCTGATAAGTACAACCTGAAAATGCCAGCAAGCCGATAGTCACCAACGCAAAGATGGCTCGCATGGTTGCTAACGGGTGAAACAATGACTTGAAAACACCGGTCTAACGGGCCTCAAAAAGTTCGGCTAGTTTTCAATCTACAGAACGAATGATTACTCCGGCCTCAGCCAACATTTCACATGAAATTGTAAAATCTTCAACCCATCTCTCTGGAATTTCTTCTTCTGTAGAATATACTACTTCCTTTATTCCTGCTTGAATTAGGGACCTAGCGCATCTGGAACATGGAGGCCATGTAACATATGCTGTACTTCCTTTGAGGGACACTCCAATTCTAGCAGCATGCATAATTGCATTTTCTTCGGCGTGGCAAATAAGAGGATATTTCATTTCACGGTTAACCAGCCTTTCAGCATCATCGCTAATCCCTCTAGGGAATCCATTGAATCCGGTGGAGCGGATTTCACGATCTTCGCCGACAACCACGCAACCAACCTTAGTTGAGGGGTCTTTACTCCATTGCGAGATATGCCTTGCAAGTTCGACAAATCGGATATCCCATTTTTCACTCATGAAGCCTCAACAATGTATCTCAGAAGAACATACTTCATCAAACTATGTCGGCATCGAGACCGAGGTAAGAAAGGATATTTCCGCATAAATACAGGGAACCAGTGACTAAGATAAG
>JBJLAY010000061.1:0-13944 GCA_045568475.1 Candidatus Poseidoniaceae archaeon
GCCCTTTCTAGATACAGAATTAGGGCGCCCATCTACATGTCTAGGTTGTAAATTATATGAATCTAGTTTGGAAATATGACCCTTAGTACGCTGCTCTATATTTTTACACCTTTCGGGGTTTTCTAAAGCCATCCATTCCCAAGCAGCCCTAACTCTTCTGGCTCCAACTACGTCTTCACCATAGGTCGGCCTCTTTTTCAGTTCAGGGTTCTTACGGACTCTTTCGGCTCTAATTATTGAACGTGCTTTCCAAATTAATTCACGGTCTCTCCAATCATCTCTCGAAAGTGAAGATCTTGAAATTTCACCAGAAATTACTTTGGTTATTTCATCAACTGTACCATTTATTTCAATTGGCCTTTCAATTGTCAAAGCTACTCTTTCACGGAAATAATAAGGCCGACTGTAATGGATACCAACGGGTATAATCACTGGTTCTATACCGCTTGATAATTCCTTAGATTTAAGAGCAATTTTTGCTGCACATTCTCGAATCTGGTTTGTCTTTGGTGAATTATGTGATTCTCCTTCTGGAAATACAACCACATTGGCACCTGATGCTACTTGTGAGGCTATCTCAATCAATTCATCATCATTATCAATAACTCCGTCAAATGAAATCTGTTTACCAGGCAATAGGCCTTTAGTAAGCATATTATCGAACAAACCACCTGGATGCCAAGAAACTATGACTGCCCCTCTGTCTGAAGGAAGGTTCTCTACATCGATGACATTTATTTCACGAAACCAAGTAGACATCAGGACTCGGCTAAACCAATTTTGGAGCCCCATAAATCTCCGTGATAGTTCAGAGGTTTTCACATCTCTCCCGAATTATCATAAAAACACAGGGTTCAAACAGTATTGCTGGCTCGCGCAGAGCGCGGTGAATTGAATGAACGGTTACAAACGCATTTTCAGCATGTTTGGTTTAGCAATTTTATTGGCTCCACTTGCAGTAGCGGCAGTACCAATTCCATCTCCAAATAGTGATGATGGAGAACCTATTGGATGGTGGACTGAAACAACAGTTGATCGTAATCAAAACAAGATTGGTGACATGGTTGAACTTCATATTGACAATCCTATATTCTTAGATGAAGACAATACTCTACCACTGATTATTGACTTCTATTATACACCTGGAGCAGACGAAATTGACATGCTCGAAAATGCTGTTGATTATCAACACCAGTTTGTATTACATGGAATCGATGCACTAGCAGGCAGAGTACCAGTAACTGAATTACTGACTCTCATCGACTTACCTGGTGTTGTAATGATCGAACTTGATGGTATTTTGACAATCGCTAATGCTGATGCTCGTGCAGGTCACGGTGTGGACATGGCATTCGAAGAAACCGGCTATGATGGCTCAGGAACTACTGTAGCGATTATTGATACTGGTTTGGATGGAAACCATTCCAGTCTAGACGACCAAGATGATGACCCTTCCACCTATGACCCGAAAATCATTGGATTTTACGACCCTGTCAATAATGCAGGCAACACCAATGGAACAGATTTCCCATATGATGACCAAGGTCATGGCTCTCACTGTGGCGGAACTACTGCTGGCACTGGCGCTCCAACATATGAGCACGTGGGAATGGCACCTCAGGCTAACCTTGTTGGCGTAAAAGTGCTTGATGCTGGAGGAAGTGGTTCATTCGCAACTGTCATGGCAGGAATGCAATGGACAATAGATACCATGCACAAATACAACACTAGAGCTGCTTCAATGAGTCTAGGAGGCCCAGGTGCTATCGAATGGACATCTTCTGAAGAAGACAGTGTAAACCGTCAAGCAAACAACATGACTAGAGCGGGTA
Organism: Candidatus Poseidoniaceae archaeon; assembly: GCA_045568475.1. Lineage (GTDB taxonomy): Archaea > Thermoplasmatota > Poseidoniia > Poseidoniales > Poseidoniaceae > MGIIa-K1. The sequence goes on from JBJLAY010000061.1 coordinate 1,833, forward strand.
TTGCATTGTTTATTGCAGCAGGTAACAATGGAGTTAGTGCCCAAATCGGAACCCCTGGTTCTGCTGAAGATGCAATCACTGTAGGAGCACTTGACAAGAACACTGCAATTGCAATTTATTCAAGCCAAGGGCCTACTGAAGAAGGACGAATAAAGCCAAACATTGCATACATGGGAAGTAGCATTATGTCGGTTGAAGCAAATTCAGGTGACCAATACACAGGAATGAGTGGAACAAGTATGGCAACACCGGGTGCTGCTGGTGTAGGAGCATTAATGCTTCAGGCAAACAGCGAGTTATCTCCATTCGATATTCGAAATATTCTCCAAGAACAAGCAACGTATAGGGAATGTCACTACATGGCAGCAAACGAACCTTGTGTTGATGATTTAGTACCAAAGAACCGCCAAAACAATGTCTATGGCCACGGCCATGTCAATGCCTTGGAATCTGTAATTGAAGCGGCACAGTACAATCAGCAGTATCAATTAGATTCGAGTATCAAACTGGTTGTTGAAAACGATTTAAACACTGAAATGAGAGTCAAAGTCGGCCCAGGGGAATCTGTAGATGTTGATTTGAGTCAATCTGTAGACACAATCCAATGGAGAAGCAGCGATCTTAGACATGATTGGACAAACATTCATTCCTATGATTATGAAGATTACGTGACACTATACTTTGAAGACATTGTTCACGAATTAGAACATCTTCCTGGCACTGAACTTATGGGTAACCACACCATTTCGATGAGAGGATTAGATGGAACAAGTTCCAGTTCTATTCTATCAATCAAAATCATGTTAAGTGAAGATTCGGATATTGATGATGATGATCCTGAATCAGCAAACACAACCTTGGTCTACGGATCGGTTTTCGCAGCAGTTCTACTCACAATTATCTTGTTGGTTGGAATCCTGAAAACAGATGATGAGAAAGAAGCGATTCATCCGAGTGATGAAATTGTGGAAGCTCAAATTATAGATTGAAAAGGCGCTTTCTAAGCCTTTACCGGCTCAACATTCAAATGCTCTAATTGTGAATCATTATTTGATTACAATGGCGAATGTACCTTCTAGACCTGCGAGGCCGGCGAACCCAAGAACACTTTCTGCAAGACTTGGAAACCTTTCAACAGATTCTCAGAATACCCCACAGGTAAAGATGGGAAGGGTAGGAATTGCCCCCCCTAATGCTGCAGATGCTGGATTGCAAAAATTCGCTCAACTGATACTATTTGGAATCGCTATGATAGCGATTTGGGCAGGATTACTGTCTATCGCTTTTGGTAGTGAAGAGACTGGACAAACTGAATTTTTATTCCTAGGTTTGGGAGGAATTATTTCTGGACTTTTGGCTATTTCATTAGTGGAGTTCCAAAGAAGGAAAGGTGGTAATGATCTACAAAGCGTTCATGACTATATGTTAGGAGTTGGATTTTTCTTCCTAGCAATTGGAACCCTATACGGCTCAAGATGGATTGTTGGTTTACTAGCGGAACAAGGTGTTGACTGGTTAATCCCTTCAGGCACTGACCCAACAAGTATTGATTGGAATCCAACAGCTAATGCCATCTATGTGCAAATGGCAGCAACTTTGCTTCTCGCATCGGGACAGGCTGCCTATCTTTCAAGATTGAAAGGAGTTACAACCTTCGGATGGTCAGTAACGACATTCACTCCTCTTGTAGTCGCTTTAATTGGTTCAAGTATCTGGATGGAATGGTCCAACAATATCGTATCTTGGGAATTAGGAATATCGATGATCGCTCTTGCATCTCTTTCGATGTGGCTATCTCTTAGAGCCAATAGCGGAATCATATTTTCAGTCGTAGCAGTGACTTCTGGATTGTTGCCTTTACTTTACGAATACAATAACGAAGACGCTGGATATGGTGGTGCAATTTCTTTGATGGTATTCATCATAGCAGTGCAGGGTATTCTTGCAGCAGATAGGAGATTAAGGCAAGATTTGATGCAATGGACATCCGCTTTCTTGGTTGGAGAAGTAATACTTGCGATTATTATTGCTCGTGATGCAGATTTTGAATTGATTCTCGGCCCACTTAGACAATTCGATTTACCCGCACCATTAAACAAATATCTTACATTACAGGTAGGACTGTGGTTGGCAGTATTAGTAGCATATTTCCCTGCCACTTTGAAACGCAGAATACCGTATATGCCGATTGGCCTGGCTGCTTCATTATTCCTGATTACACCTACTGCTGGACTAATTCCTTGGGTAATAACCCTAATTATGCTACCATATCTACTGGTAATATCCAAGGTAACAAGGAATTGGGTTGCTAATGCGACAATGATTGCAGCAGGATTCTCTTTCTTTGCTCAATCACACTGGATGGGTGGTTTCGAGCCTTCGTGGTTAGAAGCAACCATCCTGATTTGTGTGCTAGCTAGCGGTGAAGTTGGAAGGCAGAAAGGACATCTTTCTGATTGGGCACATTTCGTTACACTAGGATTGTTAGTAATATCTGATTCAGTATTGTTTGGTGATGACCCATATGTACCATGGGCTATTTTCCTCTATGCAGTAATTTCTTCTTACATGATGATGATGAAAGCCGAGCGAGCAGATGTCTTTTCTAAGCAAATTGCATTCGAAGCGTCTGCAGCGACTGCTGGATCTATGATTATAGCAGTCATTCTTTCACTATTCGGCAGATTAGACGTGCCTTTACCGTCCAGTATTTCAGATAGCCTAGAAGGGTTCAATGTCACATTAGCAGTAGTCGGACTGATAGTTTATGCAACAATGCGTAAATTCAAGTCGATTGAATTAGACTTAGGTGTAATGCTAACTTGGGCAGAAAACAAAAGAAAAGATTTGATGCCTGTATTTGATACTGCTAGCAATTCTTGGGTGGTACCTGAAACAGACTCCCTCGCAGTAGATACAAGTTGGGGCCCACTTGGTAGAATGAGTTTAATTGGCCCAATGATTTTGTTTACTGTGGCCCTTACAGCAGTAGGTGCAACAAACCTGGCAGAGAACATACTGTGGACTTTAATGATGGTTATTCCAATTGGAATAATCATTTGGGAAGTTATCGATGAAGATGAGGCTTCTTCCACTGGTAGAATGATTGCGACTCTAACTATGATCGCAGTAGCCGCCCCTATGGCATACAGTTTGAATGCAGCAAGATCAGAAGTTAATGAAATCATTCTATCAACAATAATTTTCGACATATTGCTGCTTGCTGGCCCGATTGGAATCTCGATAATGTTGGATAGAAAGGGCCTAAATGAAGAGTCTTTGAATCGAAATGCAGACATTGCAACTCTACTGGGATTACTCTTGCTAGGTTTGTTTGATACTAGTGGTGGAATACTATTCTTGACAATGTATCTACTAGTATTCAGTCGTGCCCTGAAGCACAGATTAAATTTCATTCTTTGCATAGCTCCGCTAGCAATTTTGTTATTCGGAGATACAAATCGATTCGTATCAGATGGAGCAGTTGTTGCTGAAATACTATCTTGGATAGATATTACCTCATACGATCCGACTGAAATTACAATTCTAGAACTCAGTAGATTCTCATTCATCTTGATGGCAATAACCAATCTAATAATCCTTGCAAAGGGAGTCATGGATAGACAGTATGGAATTGAAGAAGACGATTTAGAAGCACCGATGACAATCCCTGGTTTCTGGCTTACAATCGGAATGTTTGGAGTCCTACCTGAAGCAAGTTGGTTGTTACTTACAATGACTATTATTCTGACAATATACGCATGGTTAACTGGAAGAATAGAGTTCATGCCATGGGTTGCACCTCTAGCACTGTTCTCTTTCTTAGTCGGATTCGCTAATGATTCCAATTTCAACAACTTCGATGGCATTGATTACATTACACACAGTTTACTTGGTACCGGTATTCTAACACTTATTCTCAACCAAGCAAGTTCTAAAGGAGTATTATACAAATGGGCAGATGAGGCGTATGATGATCCAAATGGAATCCCCAATGTATTCGATCTAGACTCTATTCAGAGTAGGGAACATTTGACCACAGTTATGCGAATTTGGACCATTCTATGTTTGACTTTATCTTGGACAGCATTCAAGGGAATAGGAACTATGATTGGAGCCGCATGGGCGACATATGATGCATTCGCCAATGGCCAGAAATATTCTATTCTAGCAATGCCACTACTACATGCATTCGCAATATGGAATCTACTAGATCAGATGAACCAAAGTTCTGCTGCAATCGATTACATCGTTGGAGCTGTATTGATAATTAATGGAATTGCATTCACAATTATTGCATCAAAAACAGAAATTGCGTGGAATTGGAAAATATTCGAATGGGATGACACCATCGAATATTATGGATGGATTGACAGAGTTGGACAATTGGGCATTGCTTACTTCTTGATAGGCATCACTTGGGCCATTGGAGAAGGTACTGGCGGAATCATGTTGTGGACAATATTTGCAGCATTCCTGTCAGGAGTTGCAATACAAGGATTCAGAGATGAGACTGAAACCCCATGGCGAAGAGGCATTGGTTCTATGGGAACTATCTTTGCGTTGTTCATGCTATCACTAGAATTTGAAACTGACATCTATACTTACATTACATGGATGTTCTTGGGAGTTGTAGCACTAGGATTCGGATTTGCATACATATCTCGAATGGGTGAAGTTTCAAACCTATATGCAGATGATTATATCGCTGCAAAAGAGATGATAGAAGGTGGAGGAAAGGAAATTCCAGAAGCAATACCTGAACCAATTTTATCTGAAAGTCAAGTTGTAGAAGAAAGCAGCGAAGACCAGATTTTGGATGAAGATGATGATGAGTTTGATGAACTTGAATCCATGATGGAAGACGATGAAGACGAAGAAGAAGCGGAAGAAGAGATTGTTCTTCAGGTTCCGGTTTCTGCTACTCCTGTAGAACATTTCAACTATGACTTACAATTAGATCCAACAGTTTTGGGTGCAATTCAAGAATCTTTGTCTAAAACACCTCATGAAGGATTCAAGCCGGTTGTTTCAATCGCTAAGAATGGTAATCTAAAGATTGACTTCGTGCCAATTTGATTACTCTTCTTCAGCAGGGTATGCGCCCCAATAGGCCTCACGTGCTGCTTGATTGGCAGCCATGCATGAATTGACTTCGCTACTTCTGGAAGGTAAAGTCGATGATCCGTTAAGGTGTTCAATAATTGGTTCGACATTGGACCAGTTTAGCACACCCCATCCTACCTGAGTACAAGGTAGAACTGGACTTATTGGAGTAGTGCCACCGGTTGGGTCCCAAGTAGAGAAAGAAGGATACCACCCTGAAAGATTCAAAGCATTACGGATGTCAGAGTTTGAAATCTGAACATCACCATCTACAAGGAAACCATCTCTACCGCCAGATTCAGAATCATTGAACTCCGCTCTGAGGTTAGTCATAATATGACCAAGGAACCCCGCAGTTCTTGGAGTTGCGAAAGATGTACCTGAAGTTTCATGATAACCATCTATGTCTTGATGATTAGGCAATACCTGAGTCCAATCTGAAGCCATATCTGGATAAGAGCCAGACATTGTCTCTTTTTGGTCATCATCTCCCTCAGCATATCCAGATACTCCTATCGACCAAGGTGGGCCTGCTGTAGCGTCTTGAACAGCAGGTGAAGGTGAGTTATCTGCTGCACCTGTGTGAATTTTGTGATTATCGACAACTGCTATCTTGGTAGCATCTTCAATTCCGGGTACTGGAACAGACCCTGGAGCTCCGAAAGATGTCGTAATTACGTCAACCATCGGATGTGTGCCCGCAGTAGTTACCGCATTCTCACTAAATCCTTCTACAAAGAAAATAATCGCATCAGGGTCAGCATCCAATACCGCTCCAGTAACCGCGGTACCGTGTCCGTCATTAGGGTCGTCAAGAATCATAGTAGGGGTTCCGCCATCTGGTGATTGGGCAAATATTCTGGTTCCAGGGAAGTATACTATGTCGCTTGCTGTGATAATATTCCAACATGACTCTCTATCAGCATCTACACGTTCTTGGTAAGTACCCTCTTGGGTTAGGTTGCAGATTATTGTAGTCAGCATGGCCTCAATGAACCAGTCTGGAAGAATTTCATCGGTCTGGAAATGGTCATGATAAGGATTGATTCCTGTATCGATAGGAGCAATTACTGTGTATGGTCTGAAGCCATTGTCAGATTCAGAAGGAGATTCTATGACCTCATCATCTTCATCACCAAAACACCCAGCAAGGCTGGCACTAACTACGAGAAGTGCCAGTAACAGTGGGCGCTGCATGACAGGGGGCTGTTAGCACTCATTGAATAATCATCCGCCATTTTGAAACACTGAGTTCGTTTAGGAGTTTTATGGCGGGAGAAATGGTTTGGATCGATTTAGAGATGACTGGATTGGATTTAGATAATGAATCCATAATCGAAATTGCAACAATCATTACAGATGCTGAATTGAACATCATAGCCGAAGGCCCGAACCTCGCAATTACAGTTAGTGAAGATTTATTGGCAGGAATGGATGAATGGAATACAACCCATCATCATGCTTCGGGTTTGGTCGATAGAATTAGGACTGAAGGAGTGAGTTTAGATGAAGCAACAAAGCAAACATGCGACTTCATAAGCGCAAATATAGAAATTGGAAAGGCACCATTATGTGGAAACTCAATCCACAATGACAGAACTTTTTTGGCTAAAGAAATGCCAGAAGTTCTCGAACTTCTCCACTATCGAATAATCGATGTTTCAACTATCAAAGAACTTACAAATCGCTGGTACCCTAACAATCCAAGATACAAGAAAAAGGAAGCACATCGTGCTCTTGACGACATTATTGAGTCTATTGAAGAACTAAGACATTACAGAAAAACGGTATTCAAGCATTGACACCTTTGTGCGATGCCAAAATCTCTGCTAGTACAGCTATTGCAATTTCTTCAGGACTTTCTGCCCCAATATCTAATCCGATTGGACAGTTTACTTGATCGAGTTGTTCTTGAGATACTCCGGCATCTAGTGCTACTTTCGTGAAAGCATTCCACTTTGATTTTGAGCCAATTACTCCTAATCGGCCTCCAAATCCTGCAAATATCAGGCCAAGAAGACGTTCTTCGTCTTCCTTCCAGTCATGCCCTAGTAGCAAAATGTCACTGAACCGGGAAAGTGAATCACTGTTTTCATTCATCAGGAAATCTTTCGGACAGGAATGGTGAGTTTCTGTAGCACCTTCAAGGACAGAATACTCAGCCCTTGAATCCTGAACTGAATATTTCCAATCAAGAGGTTTGCATGCTTCTGCGATGGCTTTAGCACAATGACCTCCCCCCATTAACAAGATATGCGGCATCGGAATCAGAACCTCCAAAGCGACAGTAACACGGCCGCCACATAGACTGTCTAGGGGCGTCACTTCATAGCCCTTAGCCCCTTTATTCAAACCATAAGTAACTACATTGCCAGACGGTTTTATTGATTCTGCAAGCATATCTTTCAACTTTGAAATAACTTTCATTTCTAGTCCAGCACCACCCACAGTGCCATGTACTGAAGATTTAGTTAGAGCAAGTCTAGCACCTTCTTTACCAGGGACAGAACCGGAGGTAGAAACTACGCTAGCAATAGCAACCTTGCGATTTTTTGATAGCTCTTCTAGAGCCCAATGCAAAGTTCGAGCAGTCAAGTCAACGCCTCCAAATCGGCGGGTGTGTCGATATTCATATGTTCGCCGGGAGCATTTATTCGTTCGATTGAAAGGCTATCTCTGAGAGATATATCTCTTGGAAATGAAAGAACTTTCTCAACTTCACAAAGTAATAATGGATGCCCGCTTGGCATTGGCGAGGTGTTAGAATTACAATCTAGTAATGTCGAAATTGTTTCTTTATTCCAACCACATCTGTCAACTGGAGCTACTATCACTCGCCTTGGGGTTCGACCCAAATCGCTGACTAAAGACATCAAACCGACTTGGAGTGTGCCGGTTCTGCCATCTTCCGGCTTGGGATTAACAACAATATTTGCATCTTTGCAACTCATCATTACATCAACTTGCAATTCATTTCTTGTTACCACAATTATTGGAGAACATCCACTTTCTTTCAATAATCGGGCGGTGCGCCCGACCAATGTTTCGCCATTCCATTCAACCAGAGCCTTAGGCTGGCCTAGTCTGGTTGATTTACCAGCAGCAAGAACAATGGCGGGAACGCCTTTGGCCATTCTATCACAAATCCTTGGTAATTTCACGCCCGATGATCATTCTCTGGACCTGACTACTTCCTTCATAAATTTGCATTACCTTTGCGCCACGCATTAATCGGGCCACAGGGTATTCTTCAGAGTACCCATAGCCTCCAAACACTTGCACTGCGTCCGTAGAGACTTCCATTGCAGTATCTGCTGCGAATCTCTTTGCGTGAGCTGCAGATTCTGTGTTTTTGACTCCTGCATCTGACTCAGAAGCGGATTTCCATGTCAACAGTCTTGATGCTTCGATTTTTGTCTTCATATCTGCTAACATGAATTGGATTGCTTGATGACGATGTAGAGGTTTACCGAAAGTCTGCCTCTCTCCTGAATATCTTAGCGCATGTTCGTAAGAAGCACGAGCAAGTCCTGTCGCATGTGCTGCAATGTTCGGCCTGCTCATATCGAACGCCTTCATTGCATTCATCCAACCGCCTGATTCAGAACCACCACACAAGTTTTCTGCTGGAACTCGCATGTCATCAAATGTAATCGATCTTGTATCTGAACAACGTTGTCCCATGTTATTCTCTTTCTTGCCAAGTGAAAGTCCAGGTGTATCGGCATCAACAATGAAGCCAGACATCCCTTTGTACCCAGCATCAGGATCTGTTTTTGCTAAAACGAAGAACCAATCTGCTTTACCTGCACCAGTAATCCACATCTTGGAACCGTTGATTATGTAATCATCTCCATCCTTAACAGCTAATGTCTTACAGGCCGCAACATCAGAACCAGCACCAGGTTCTGTGATTGCATATGATGCAAGTGCGCCTTCTTCAGCAACCATTCGTAGATACTTGTCTTTCTGCTCATGTGTTGCTCCTGTAATGACAGGGGCGCATGCTAAGCTAGTAGCATAAGCAGCAGTGGCAAATCCAGGATCTCCCCATGCTAATTCTTCATTCACAAGAACCTCTTCCATAGTGCCTAAACCTGGACCACCATAGTCTTCAGAAATGTGCAGATTGAGTAATCCCATTTCATGTGCAGCATTGATAGCATCCTTTGGATATTCAGAATTTAGGTCCCAGTGCTCCGCATTTGGACGAATCTCATCCACTGCAAACTCATGAGCGAGTTCACGAAGCATTTCTTGCATCTCATCTAATTGGAAGTCGACCATGTCAATCCCACAAGGCCATGCAGCATAAGCAGTGCTATGCAAATCAAATAGTTAGATATCCTTGACGTTGTAATTCTAGCAGCACAATGAAGAGCAGATAATATCCAATCAGAACCCCTCCTTCAAAACGACTGAAACGGAATCCGGTCCACATCATAGCCAAACAGATTGAAACTCCAATCAAAGTCATTGGAATTATTAGGTGCATTGTTAGGTCATATGATTGTTCAGTTAATGAGATTGGAGAGATTAGGGCTGCTATTCCAATAGAAAGAAGTGGATCGGTGATATTTGAACCAATAAGAGTACCAATTGCCACTCCTTGGCTCTTTCTTACAGCAACCATAGCGACTGTTAATTCTGGTAACGATGTACCTAAACCGGACATTGTAGAGCCAACAATTGCATGTGGAACGTCAAGTTTGTATGCGATTTCACACGCATGCTTTACTAATTCATTCGCCGAATAAACTGCCATTGCAAGACCGATTACAACCATTACAAAATAAGCAGTACCCGTCCAACTGAATTCAGTAGTTGATTTTATTTCATCAATAATTTCTAATTCATCATCTCGTATCTTATCGGTGTCTGAGAGTAACCAAACGATGTAGAGAGCATAAATCGAACACAATATTGCACCTTCGATTCTAGATAATTCACCGCCTTCCCATAGTAAAGCAGTCAGAATAATGATTGAAAATAACATCAGTAAACCATCTCTTCTGAGCCATGCTGGCCTTATATCTAGAGGCTTGAATGCCACAACAATCCCCAATACCAGGGTGATTTGTACCAGAACTGAACCATAGATATTACCTACTGCTAAATCCATCAACGCTGGGTCATTACCAGATGTTGCAGAAGCAGTAGCAGTTACAAGAATCTCGGGTAATGATGTGCCTATGCTCACTATTGTTAATCCGATTACTACTTCGGCCATTCCTGCTCTTCTAGCAAGGCCTTTGGCACCTTCAACAAAGAAATCAGCAGATGTAATCAATAAAGCCAAGGCTAGTATGATGAGAAGAACAAGTATTCCCATATGAGTCCAATCATTTTCGGAGGTTATACCACTAAGTAACGCTAGAGTTACGAATAATGCAAAGGAAATCAGTAATGCATTCCATTGCAGAAGAGCGCCAATACCTTGCTCCTTTACAGGCTCCCCCATGTATAGTGACACAGCCCTCTACCCTTTGATTATTACCTCGGGAAATATATACAAAAAACTCATGAGATAATCACAAGTCGAAAACTTGTGTGGAACCGATACTTCGCCGAGTTTAGTGGTACTTTCCTAATGGTTCTTCTCGGCTGTGGATCGATGGCCTTAGGATGGAGTTCCTTGGCTATTAGCATCACATTTGGCCTATCTGTATTCACTGCAATTATGATATTTCAACCAATTTCTGGAGCGCACATAAACCCTGCTGTTTCTATCGCATTTGCTGCAAAGGGTGATCTCGAAACTGAAGCATTACCAGGATACATTATCTCTCAATGTCTAGGTGCTTTCGCCGCCGCATTGATAGTAGTTGATGGCGCTACTACTCCAAAGGTATCAATGGCAAATACTTGGGCTATTGAAATTGCAATTACTTTTCTTCTAATGTACTCGATACATGTTCTAGTAAGAAGAGATGCAAGTTTGTTCAAGTTAGCATTTGGAGTAGGATTGATGGTTGCTGTTTTGTCATTCTTCTTTGGAGGATTAACTGGCTCAAGCATGAATCCAGCAAGAACAATGGGGCCAAATATCGTAACAGAAAGTGGGCATCTAATTCTTTATTCAATTGCTCCAGTAATCGGGGCACTTCTATCGAACTTTATCCCTGAACCACTTGACGAAGAGCTTTGATTACATGCTCTAAGTCGGGCACTGTATGGTTCTCAAGGGGAGGAGCAAAAGGAACTGGAGTGTCTAAAGCACCAATTACAAGTGGTGCTGACTCCAATGCATAGAATGATTCCTCTAAAATTCTTGATTGCATAGAATGTCCAATTCCTCCGAACCATTGACCTTCTTGCAAGATAACTAGCCTACCAGTCCGAGTCACACTAGATACGCATGTTTCAGCATCAAAAGGAATCAGAGTTCTTACATCTATGATCTCAACTTCAATATCTTCCTTGGATAATTCATCTGCAGCCATCTTAGCAATGTGTAACATCGCACCCCACGTAACTAGAGTGACATCCCTGCCACCTCGAACTACACCTGCTTTCCCAATCTTGAGTTTCCTACCTTCAGCAATAGCATTCTTGACAGGATTTATGTCAACTTTTTGATTGATGTTTTGTCCCCAACCAGTCATTCCGCCACGCAATCCGTAAAGACCGATGTGCTCCAAGAATAGAACAGGGTCATCTAACTCAGCGGCTTCTCTGAGTAAATCGTAGGCGTCTTGTGGAGTGCCCGGTGCCAATACTACCAAACCTGGATCATTAGCATACCAGGATTCTATCATGTTAGCATGGAAGGGGCCGCTACGAGTCCTAGCCCCGAGGGGAATTCTGACAGTAAGAGGTACCTTTGCACCCCAGCGCCATCTAAGCATTGCAGCATTATTCAATAGTGCATTATGAGCAAGGGCTGCAAAACCTCCAAACTGTATCTCCGCCATCGGCCTTAATCCAGAAAGTGCTGCACCTGTTGCTGAATGGATAATTACTGCCTCACACAAAGGCATGTCTAGTAACTTATCTTGGTGACCAT
>JBJLAY010000062.1:0-44971 GCA_045568475.1 Candidatus Poseidoniaceae archaeon
CCTGACTGGAATACAAACAAATCTCTGTTTATTGCAGCCCTTCCATTCGCCATAACTTTGGGCATTTTACCATATGTGACAAAACTCGAAAAGTTCCTTTTAGCCGGACTTTCATCGTATGATGATGTTAGTTTGTATCATGTTGCACAACTCGCATGGATTGCCGGACTGATGCTCCCTCAAGCGATGAGGGCTGCTCTGCTACCATACCTCGGAGAAGCAAGAGATAAACCAAAATTATTCTCGAAACGAATGTTGATCGCTCACCACTGGACATTGGTTTTGCTACCGATAGGGCTTGTTGCGGGTCACGTCATTGTGTCATTTTCTATCCCTAGGTTCTTTGATTCCGATTACTCACAAGCAGTCGAAGTTTTCGACATCTTGCTAGCAGGATGGGCATTGACATTGTTGTCAATACCGTGGTATGTCGCACTTCAAGCTGGACATAACCCCTGGAGATTTACTGCTTTAATCGCTCTAGTAGTAATCGCTGCAGCAATTTCTGGATGGATGCTTATCCCTCAATATGGAGTGATGGGGGCGGCTTGGGCGAGTTTAATTGGTTGCTCATTTATGCTTTCATTCTCTAAACTTCTTTGTGAAGATGACGAGAAGATGACTGACGGCCTAGCTCTCTTCTGTGTCGCAACTTGCTACTTGCTTTCAGTAGGTAGCCCATTGGCTCTAATCGGCCTACTCACACTGATTCCAGCAAAGAACTCCATTGATTTCTTACGCTCTCAAAACCACAGTTCTGAGGAAGAGTGACTTCTTGCCCATTTTGCAGACGATCTTCAATCGCATCGGCTAGTGCTTTCACTTCCGCAGGATACACATCCATCCATTCGCCCATATCACCAACATCAACTGCAACTACAGGGCAACCACAGGTAATGGATTCTTTTGCAACCAAGGGCCCAGATTCCCTTGAAGAGGTTATCAAGCAAACGTCAGCTGCAAGCATCCGGTCCCATACCATGGTGCGAGGTTGCTTCTTTAGAGTCGTAATTCCAACTTTCCAGCCACGGGTTTCTAATTCCTCTCCAACTCTTAGGGCAAGCATGTGATTCTTCTCTGGCCTCCTAGGATCTGAAGGGAAGAGGATATCGATTTTTGATTTTCGAAATAGTCCTGAAAATTTCTTCATAGGTTTACGCCACTCTTCATCGACATTTACGTGGCAAGGAATTGTAATCGAATCAAACCGTGATAGAGAATTAGACACTACCACTAGGTGGTCTGCCGAACGAGCAAGAGCCTCTACTCTGCGCCCGCGATGATCTTTCAGGGCAACATCGAAGTCGTGGCCATGAACAACTGCGACCCAAGGCACTGAGTGCTTTTTAGCAATCGATTTTGCAGCGTATGCCGCAGGCCACAATGTATGGCAGATAACTAAATCGGGAGTCCATTTTGTTTTACTTCTCGATGCACTAAAGGCTGTTATCGAAGGGAAATCGGGGAATTCAAAATGACGTTGTACGACGACATTTAACTCACCGTGTTCAAAGGAGTTGGGTGCTTTTGCAACCCCTTCCATTGTGGAGCGCCGTGCTTCATTTATTCTCAGCATACGCGGAAGTACGTTCAGTACTCGAACTTCATGGCCTAGGGAGGAAAGAAGTTCCGCGTGATCGGAGACGAATGTTCCTCGCGCCACATTCTCCGGCAAAGGAAATAGCCGGGTTACCAGCAGTATTTTCATGTTCAATCACTCTAAGGCTTTGTGAATCACAGCGAGGTTATCACTAACACTTGCATTATCGTTAAACAATCCTGAACCAACAACGCAATTGCTGACTCCCCAATCTCGCAGCATTGCGATATTATGAGATTTTACGCCCCCGTCAATTTGAATCTGAACTGGCCTTCCGCCTGCTGCAACCTGAGCATCTATTGCATCTTTCAGTCTACGTATTTTGGCTTCAACTGTAGGAATGAAAGATTGTCCTCCGAAACCTGGATTGACGCTCATTATCAGTACTAAATCGATTTCTGCTAAGACCTCTAATGCTGCTTCTATTGGAGTTGCGGGGTTTAGAGTAACTCCAGCGGTAGCTCCAGCTTCGCGAATCGCAGTCACGCATCTATGGAGATGTGTTACCGCCTCTACATGAACAGAAATGTGATCGCATCCTGCATCGATGTATTGCTGAAAGCAATCTTCTGCGTTTGTAATCATCAAATGAGCGTCAAAGGTTGGACCATCGCCAAGAGCTTTGCGAAGTTTAGCGATGACTGGCGGGCCGAATGTAAGATTTGGAACAAAATTTCCGTCCATTACATCAAGATGAAGCCATTTCAATCCAGCCTCAACAGCCTCGCTGCAAGCGTTTCCTAAGTCCGCAAGGTCGGCAGTAAGTACTGATGGTGCGATAATCATCGGAAATCCTCGTAAATATGCCGAAGAGGAGGGTAGCCAAGAGTATTGGGGTACAAGCAAAGACTCATAGGAGTGCCCTCTTACCGATGCTTAGGTGAGATGATGGGAGAAGTCAAAGCAGTCCACGACGCTAATTTCGAGCAAGCAATCAGTCAAGATGAATGGGTACTAGTAGATTTTTGGGCCCCATGGTGCGGTCCTTGTAAAGCACTAAGTCCGATATTGGAACAAATTGCCGCTGAATCTCCAGTCACGATTGCAAAGGTTAACACCGACACTGATTCCATGAACGCTGCGAAATTAGGCGTAAGAGGAATCCCTGCACTTTTCTTATTCCACAATGGAAAAATGGTTGCTAATCAAGCAGGAATGGTTCCTAAACCTGCTTTGATGAATTGGCTAAATCAACATATGTCAGCTGACGATTTCTGATTACAGCAATCGTTTCTTTCGTTTGGCAGAGTTTTCGCCCACTTCGCGCAGAAACCTCTCTCTAAGAGCCTCGTGTAGCCACATTCCCTCTTCTAATTCTAGAAGTAGACCGTAAGAAAGTAATCTCTCAGGGGGTTTGCCCTCCCAACCCGTTGCAGAAGATAATTTGGACCAGGGCACTGGTGAGTCGGCAACAGCAAGTGTTGCTAGTAATTCGTGCTCTTCTTGCGGCATTTGAGTAATGATTTCCTCATCCAAGAATTTTAACCAATCGCCATGAGTTGCCTGGCCATAAATCTCGAGTAATTCCAATGCTAAGGGGTGGCCACCTGTCATTTTGTGAACCTCTTCTGGCGTTGGAGGGGCTCCTTCCATATTTTCAACCCAAGAAGAAATCTCTTCAACGGTTAATCCCTTTAATGGCAACTCTTCAACAACTTCACGCGTATGAACATCTCTTCGATCATAAACATTCAATGTAGTCCTAGAAATGAATAACAGGCGTAGTGGCGACTTCTTAGAAATGTCAAGCAAAGCCCCTAGTAAATCACCTGCTTCTTCGGCGACGTGATGGACATCGTCTAGAATGATCAACCAATATGGCGGGGGGCCTCCTGCCTCTCCTGTGAATCTTTCACGTATGGCCTTAGCATCAGTAAGATAAGCCAGCAATCTTCTTCGCCAAGCATCAACATCGAATTCTGCACCCGGAGTCAAAGGTAATGTCTCCATTAATTGATACGGGTCGTGTTTGTCATCAACACCAAAACGGTGCAGCAAAGACACTGCCAAACCGACCTGTTTATCCCATGGTTGGCAAGGGTACCAGCAAACAGAGAGGTGAGGAACCTCCTCTATTCGGCTACTTAGCCAATCTGCCACAAGTGTTGATTTCCCTATCCCGGCTATACCGTGTATTACCATGCAAGGGGAATCTTTCTCAAACCATGAGTCTAGGGTGCTGCGCGATGTTGTTCTGCCGTGCACTGGCCTGGTTTTAGGCGGTAAAGTGTGGTAAGTAGCATGGGCTCCCGCTAATAGTTTCAAACGCCCAGGGGGCGGTAAATGGTTTTCATCTGATCTTTTTGTGACCAATCCAAACCTTATGTCTCCGAATGTAAGTACTCCTTCGTGTTGAGCATGCAGAAGTATTTGCAGTACAGTCATGTCTGCCTGTAATCTTTCAGAAGCATTTCCAGATTCGATTTCAAGAAGAGTTCCCTGTTCATCACGAATCAGCACTTTGTGACTTGAGAGTACTTCTAATCTGTTCTGCGCTAAATCACGACCGAGGTTCGTTAGTTGCCAGGTCTTTTGTTTCCGGTCTTCTCCCCTAATAGAGCGAGAATGTTCGCTCACCTGTTTATTTCGTAGAAGATCACGCATTGCACGGCTGACATTTGGAGGGTGTTGGGCGCAGGCTTCTGCGATTCCAGGGCGGGTTAAAGATGCGCTAACAACGTACCTGTCCGCTTGTTCGTCTTCTTGGAGAAGATGGAGCAATATACGGTCTTTTACCGCGATATTTACTCTAGGAATATCATCGGACACAAACTCGCTAAGCCGCTCTCCAATTCAACAATTCCCCTAATATGCTAAAATGATTCGCGCACAATAGCACCACAAAGCCTTTTGTTAGGAACATTACCGATTGACATGGCATCCTGTACAGTTCGAGCAATTGTTCTGTCGTTTTTGATGTTCTCAATGGTTGGCCTTGGGCTAGTTTCTGGAGCTGACACAGACAATGATGGGGTCGATGATTCGATAGATGATTGCCCTATAGCTGCAGGAAATAGTACCTCTGATAGAAATGGTTGCCCGGATAGAGATGGTGACGGAATAAGTGACAAGAATGACCCTTGGACTGTCCAAAATGGCGGTTTTAACCAAGATAGTCGGCAAGCCTCGAATGATGATTACTACATTTCATTATTCAGTGAAGATGGCCAATATTACATAACTTCTGACGGAAGTTTTTTGCGCATATGGGATACTTCGCTTCAACAAAACATAAAATCTATCGCAATCAGCGGCATATACGATATTGCTTGGTCACCAGATGGCAATTATGTTGCTGCTGTCGACAGTAGTGATCAGTTGCATGTCTATTACTCTAGTAACATTTCCAACGCATATACAAGAAGTGTCGATGTCGGCGGAGGAGATCAAGCACTTGAAGTTGATTTCAGTCCTGATGGAACTATGATTGCAGTAGTAATTGGAAGATCAGGAAATGGTGGAACAGATGGTGAAGTTCAGATTTATAATTCATCGAATGGAGACGAAATTACAACTTTCCAACCATCTGGGCAAGAGAGGTTCTATTCCGTTGATTGGAGTCCTGATGGAAGTAGACTCGCGATTGGCGGAAATGAAGACGTTTGGGTCTACAATACTGAAACTTGGAGTCAAAATGCGAGTAGAAACACAAACAGAGGATCGATTAACAGTATTGCTTGGTCGCCTGATGGGAAATCTATTGCTGTTTGTGAAGCATGGGAAAATTCAGGTGCTAGAATTCGAATGTTAAATTACCCCGCAATGAGTGAAAGGTGGGTTTATTCAAGTTCAACATCGTGTAATACTGTTGTGTTTTCTCCAGATTCAACTCAAGTAGCTGGAGCGCATACTTACTACCAAGCAGATGGCGCTAGCATACGTATCTTTGAGACTCATGCATCGACTGTTAACATAATCGATACTTTATCTGCACCAAGACCAGGGGGCTGTACTTCAAGTGGAGGAGGAAACAGCTGTGGCACAATTTACGGAGTTGACTGGCACCCTAATGGAATGTACATCATTTCAGCTCATGGCAGAAATGACGAAGGAATTTATCACTGGAAAGTTGACCCAGACATTGACAATGATGGCGTCTTAAACGAAGATGATGCTTTCCCTGAAGATGGTTCACAGTGGGATGATACTGACAATGACGGATATGGAGATAATCCATTGCCTGCAAATCAAGGAGATGCCTGTCCTACAACTTATGGAACCAGCAACCAGGATAGATTTGGCTGTCCGGATGGAGATGGTGATGGCCATTCTGACGATGGTGATGTTTTTCCGTCTGACAATTCTCAATGGGCTGATTCAGATTCCGATGGATTTGGAGATAATTACTACCATGACATCCAACCAGTCACTGAATGGCACATCAACCAGATGGGAGATGCATTCCCAAACAATCCTACCCAGTGGAACGATACCGATGGAGATGGAAGGGGAGATAATTATCACGAATCTTCTTGGACGGCTATTCGCCCTGTAGACGATATGTCGACGCCAGATACTGATGAATCGTGGCCTGGAATTTACAACTCTGAAGCGACACAGGTTGACAAATTCCCACTTGACAGATATCAGTGGCAGGATACTGATGGCGATTGGATTGGAGATGAGGAGAACACGCCTCGTTCTGATGGTTGCATCAACACCTGGGGTAATTCCTCAGAAGACCGACTAGGTTGCGAGGACAATGATGGCGACGGGTGGTCGAATCCAACGCCAGATTGGCCAGCTCATCCGACAGGAGATGCTGATGCATTCCCTGATGATCCAACTCAATGGCGAGATAGTGACGGGGATGGATTCGGCGATAACACGAGTGGAAACGACCCGGATGAATGTCCTGGAGAATACGGCACCTCCTCGATAGATAGAGTTGGATGCCCTGATGCTGATGGTGATGGTTGGTCTAACGCAGGAGACCCGTTCCCTACCGATGGAACTCAATGGGAAGATAGAGACGGGGATAATTTTGGAGATAACCCCGACGGTAACAATCCAGATGCATTCCCTGATGATTCAAACCAATGGAAAGATACCGATGGAGATGGTTATGGCGACCGACCGCTTCCTGGAACTGGTGATATGTTCAAGAACGATCCAACTCAATGGAGCGATTTTGACGAAGATGGATTTGGAGATAACCCCGATGGAAACAACGGAGATCAATGCCCTGAGGTAGAAGGATATTCAACAATTCCAGCCGCTCGTGGTTGCCCTGATACTGACAAGGATGGAGTTGTAGATCCTTTCGATGCGTTCCCTAATGATTTCTATCAGCAAACCGATAGAGACGGGGACGGGTGGGGAGATAACCAATCTGTCACTAATGGTGATGAATGCCCCGACGAGTATGGCACAAGCACCAACAATTCGAGACAAGGGTGCCTAGATACTGATTCCGACTCTTGGGCAGATGTTGATGACAAGTTCCCAGAAGACCCATTGCAATGGGAAGATACCGATTTAGATGGATGGGGAGACAATTACGGTTGGGTCAATTCAACCATAGCAGATGAACAAGAAATAGGGAATATAATTACAATCAGAGAGCAATGGGGCGATGCGTTCCCTACAGATCCGAGTCAATGGTCGGATACTGATGGTGATGGATTTGGAGACAACAGCACTGGTAGATTACCAGACGCATTCCCTATTCGTGCGACACAATGGGCCGATACCGATGGTGATGGATATGGTGATAATCAGAAATTAGGTTCGTGGCAGCCTGATGAATGTGAACTGAAATATGGTGAGTCTTATGTTGATTATTTCGGATGTACAGATACCGATAAGGATGGCGTGTCTGATTCTACCGACCCTTGCCCGTATGATCCAGAGGTAAGTGCAGGAATACGCGGACAGGTCCAGTGCGCCTCCTTCGATGACGATGATGATGATGGCATTCCGAATCAGTACGATACAGATTATGTCGCTGGCTCTGATGAAGGGCTTTCTTTTAGCGGAGATGCAATTATCCTAGTTGGACTTCTAGTATTCCTACTAGCAGTAATCTCTGTTGCCATGATTGCAAAACAGGCAGGTAGGAGAAAGGCTGCTTACAGTAGAGCTGAAGAAATGAAAGTTTCAGCAATGTTCCAAGAAGAAGAATCTAGGAAACAAGAGTGGATTGATTATTACGTTGCACAAGGAGATACTGCAAAGGCAATGGAACTAGGTTGGACACCCCCTGCAGCAGTACCTCAGTGGCAGCAGCACCAGATGCAACAAGAAGAAGCGCAACAGGCTGCTGTTCCAACTATGTTTAGTTTAGATGATGTTTAATTATTCGACATCTAATCTGGCCTTTTCTCTACGCGCTTTTTCAGCAAGGCTATCATCAAATGATAAGAATTCTAGAGAGTTCCAGGTGTCGTCATCATCTAGCGCATTCAGCGCCTCGTTATCGGAAAGTAATGACTCGACTGTAATGAATGTCGGATTTGTTCCATCAGACAATTCGTATTGGTGACCAGGTAAGACAATCCAATCTCCAGGTAATTGAGAAAGGCGAGATCTCAGGTGTTTCAAAGAATGCCTTTGAGAAATAACATCTCCTCCGAATAAATCAGTCCTACCGCATCTTCCTAAGAACATGCAATCTCCACTGATTACTACACCCTCGCCAATGAATGTCATGTGGCCAGGAGTATGTCCTGGTGTGCAATGGGCTTCCAGTTCTAGAAAACCTATTCTTTGAATTACTGATGTATTTGCTGCATTTACCCATTCTCTGTTTGAAGGGCCATTCCAGCCCCTTAGTGATTCATCACGATGAACCCAGACCTCCCTGTCTTTCAATCCATCAATCCCCTTAGAATGGTCCCAATGGGAGTGAGTAAGCCACACTTGTTCTAATTCCCATCCATTCGATGAACAAACATCTAACCAATATTCTGAGAAGAATGGATCAACTATTACCGCTTTTTTGGATTGCTTACAAACTAAGAGATGGTTCAAATTATCCCAATCGCCCAACTGCGCCTGCAAAACAACCATTTTTCCAGTCTCTAATATGCATTCAGCCATGTACGCTCACCAATACGATGAACCGCATTACTTCTAAGGGATGACGCTCATGGTTTACCATGGGCAGAGAGCGTATGCTGGCGATACTTCTCGCTGGGCTGCTTGCGGTAATTGCACCTAGTGCCTTTGCAGAAGGCTCTGATGTTAGCTTGGAGGCTAGCATAGTTGGCGCTCCGGATAAAGGGTGGTACGCTTCAGGAGAGAGTGTAGAAATCATAGGAATCCTGTCCAACACTGGAGATGCTACTAGCATACAAGTTGACCCTTCATGTAACGAAGTCCTTCGAGTATGGAGTGATGGTGATTTAGTAGTTGATGGGGCCGATATTTGTCTCGGCCAAAGCAGGGGTTTAGATCTGGATGCTTCATCAACAACCGAATTTGACCCATTATTCTGGGACCTGAAAGACTCTAATGGGCAATTTGTTCCATCTGGCTTTTACGATGTTGAGTTTTATATCGCAGGTGAAGGTCTGTCTTCAACAGTAAGTGTTCATGTCCAAACGCCGGTATCGATCCCGGATGGTTTGGAATTGGAAATGATTGCTACCGCTAGAGATGGAGTTCATGCCGAAGCGTCTCCTTCGATTATTACAGCTCGTTTACACAATACCTTACCTGTCGAAATCGATTTGGATTTAGAAGGATGTAAACTATCATTCAATTCACAATTAATTGGCGATTGTGGCCCTGATTCGCTCAAAGAACAT
Organism: Candidatus Poseidoniaceae archaeon; assembly: GCA_045568475.1. Lineage (GTDB taxonomy): Archaea > Thermoplasmatota > Poseidoniia > Poseidoniales > Poseidoniaceae > MGIIa-K1. The sequence continues at coordinate 9,352 of JBJLAY010000062.1, forward strand.
CAAATTGTAACTATTGCTCAAATTCCAGTTTCTTTAGATGCAGGATTGAATGAATTCAGCATGGCTTTGGGAGATGGTGTGCTAATTACAAATCTTGTCATTGACGCTGTTGGAGATGAAGATGAAGCCACCTGGGCTGGAGACACCGACAACCTCGAAATGTCTCTAATTTTATCTAACGATAATTTATTCGAAGAATTTGATACGTTTGCCCCTGAAATATCAATTACAAATACTGGTATAGAAGACATATCCCTCGAGTTTACAAATACTTGCAGGGGAGAAATGTGGATTGTTGATTCGGCAGGAAGTGTAGTTATGGACACACTTTTACTCAAAGAATGCACGGATTTAGAGGTCCAGAATTTACTTACTCCAAATAGCGAAAGGACATATCCTCAGCCAGAATGGTCTTTCACCGATACAAACGGGTGCTATGTGTCGTCTGGCGATTTAACCGTAATATTCGAAATACCTGAACATGATTTGTTTAGTACAGTTCCAATCGTTCTAGATGGTGGGAAAAACTCGTATTGCCAAGATGAATCGATAGAAATTATTGCTGAAATAAGTGGAGATCAAGAAATATTAGTTGAGCCAACAATCGTTAGCACGGAAGAGTTTGAGATAAACTGGTTCAATATGTGTGGATTGGAAACTGCGCTTTTCGGCCCGAATGGTGAAATTGAGACCGTGTTCTCACAATGTGATTACAATCAGAATCTTTCAATGAGATTTAGTGAATATGAGTTGGATTCGATTGCTCTACAATCTATTGATCTCGATGATGGTGACTATTATTTAGCATTCCAAACCATTTCAGAACCTAAAATCAGAACTACTCTTTCATTCACATGGCCATTGGTAGATGACCAAATCGAAATAGAGGAAGATGTGGATGAAGAAGTGGTAGTAGTTACACCAAGAGTAGTAAATGGTTCTTGGTCTGCGACAACCAATGATTTGGGCGTTTGCTGGCTACTTAATTCACCAGATGAGGGGATAATCACTCTAGCAGGGGCTGATGATTCTCTTTCGTGGATTCCTAAGGTTGGAGCAACAGGTCAATACTTAGTGGTAGAATCTGTTCCTTCTACTGCATGTTCGGACTTCGCAGCAGCCTCTTTCATGGTCAATGAAGTATATTCACAAGAAGTTCAAGTTGCCCCCGAAGATAGTCAAGAAGAGACGGCGGCACCTCCTACAGAAGAGGCACAGGAATCTGAAATTAGCCCGGTTGTGGTTACGATAGGTGCGGTAGTCGCTGGTGGAGGAATTCTATCCATCCTTGTAGCATTGATTGCAACGAATGAATCATGGCGAATCCCAACAACTAGCGCTGGCCTTTGGCTTCTAGCACTAGTTGGAAGGACTAGTGAGACCAGTGATGGCAGATACCAAAGAGGTCGTTTGATGGGTTATTTGACTGCAAACCCTGGTTGCCATTTCCGCGCCCTAATGGCCGCATTAGAAATGTCAAATGGACAAATTACTCACCACTTGAAAGTTCTTGAGGATGAGGAAAGTATCTGGAGAAGGCCAGATGGCAGATTGGTCAGGTTCTACCCTTATACATCAAATTTGCATCCAGGTATTGTAGAAGATGAACTGCCGCTACCACCACTCTCTCCTGACCCAAATAGCTTACAGGGTAAGATCCTAAGACTACTCGACCATGATGGAAATATGAAGAAATACCCTACTCAGGCAGAACTTGCACATCGACTGGACAGGTCCCAGCAATTGGTTAGCCATCATCTCAGAACTTTACAGAAGTTCGGCCTTGTTCAAAAACAGAAGATGGGAGTGAAGAATCGATACCGTCTGACAAGAGAGGCAATGTTCCTACTCGATACTACAGAAGTATGATTCTGTAGATGGATTCAAGGCTACTGCGTGTTTCGACAAATCGCCCCGTAGGGGCTACAGGGTGTTTCAATGTCGGATTATGTTCCACAAGATACTGAAGAGTCCTGGCAAAAAGCATGGGCAGATTCTAAGATTTTCAATACCGAGTATAAGGAAGGAAATCCTGTTTTCTACTGCCTTGAAATGTATCCTTACCCATCTGGCAAAATGCATATGGGGCATGTTCGGAATTATTCTATTGGTGATGCAGTTGCCCGATACAAGCGGCTAATGGGGTTCGATGTATTGTATCCTATGGGATTTGATTCCTTTGGAATGCCTGCTGAAAATGCAGCTATCGCAGAAGGTGGCCACCCGCACGATATTACCGAGAGAAATATGGCATCTATCACTGAACAAATCAAACGAATGGGGTTCTCATATGATTGGAGGCGGTTGGTGAAGAGTCACGACCCACAGTATTACAGATGGAACCAATGGTTTTTCCTTAAATTCTTAGAAAATAAACTTGCATACCAACAATATGCCCCTGTTAATTGGTGTAACTCTTGTAACACAGTCCTGGCCAATGAGCAAGTCAAAGCGGGCCGATGCTGGAGATGCAATGGCCCTGTAATCCAAAAAGAAATGAGCCAGTGGTTCCTTGACATTACAAAATACTCTCAAGAGCTACTCGATGGCCTAGAAGATATCGAATTCCCTGAAAATGTCAAAGCTTTACAGCAAGACTGGATTGGCCGCTCAGAAGGTGCTGAGATTGAGTTCTCAGTGGAAAACCGTGATGATAAAATTAGAGTTTTTACAACTCGCCCAGACACACTTTTCGGAGTTACCTTTGTGACATTAGCACCTGAGCATGATTTGGCAAGAGAGTTAGTTACTGGGACTGAATATCAAAAGGATTGGGAAATTCTTCATGATGAAATAATTGCGATGAGTGAATTCGATAGAATCAAGAATATGGGCAAAAAGAAAGGCGTCCCTACTGGTTCTTACGCTATCCACCCCATAACTGGTGAACGATTACCGATTTGGATCGGCAATTTTGTCATCGCCTCATATGGCACTGGTGCTGTGATGGCGGTACCTGGTCACGACGAAAGGGACTTCGATTTCGCTAAAATGTACGATATACCAATCAAACGTGTCCTAGTTATGTCTGAAGGAGCTGATGCTTCAGAAGAACTCAAGTCTGCAGAATCCGACTTTGGATGGATGGTTAATTCTGGAATCGATGGTTTTGACGGGCTCTATGGAGATGCTGCCAAAACTGCAGTGTGTGAATACTTAGAGAATAGTGGAAAGGGAACTGGAACAGTAAATTGGAAAATACGCCCGTGGCTTATCAGTAGGCAAAGGTACTGGGGCACCCCTATCCCAATTATTCACTGTGAGGTTTGCGGAGCAGTACCTGTTCCCGAAGAACAATTACCAGTAGAGCTCCCTAGAGATGTTGTTTTTGATGGAAAAGGCAATCCTCTAGAATCAAGTGAAACCTTCTGTAATGTTGACTGTCCTACTTGTGGAATTCCTGCCAGAAGAGAAACTGATACCATGGATACTTTCGTAGATTCTTCATGGTATTTCTTACGATACACTGACTCAATGCAAAATGACATCTGTTTCAACCCCGAGGTTGCGAATCATTGGATGAATGTTGACTTTTACTGCGGCGGCATTGAACATGCACAAATGCATCTAATCTATGCTAGGTTTTGGACCAAGGCCCTTCGAGATATTGGCTTGCACGATATAGATGAACCATTCAATGAATTATTGTGCCAAGGGATGGTGAACAAGGCAGCACCTTGGTGCAACAATTGTGCAATTACGCTCAATGTATCGTACTCGGGCAGTAAATGCCCACATTGTGACTCTGAGTTAAGTGAAAGAAGTGCAAAGATGAGTAAAAGCTTAGGAAATACTGTTTCGCCAGAAGACATGATTGAGAAATATGGTGCAGATACAGTGAGGCTGTTCATTCTATTCGCTGCTAACCCTACTGCCGGAATGGATTGGTCTGATTCTGCATTAGAAGCTAATTATCGTCAAATGGTACAGTTGTACGGTATGCCAGAGAGTATTCTTGCTTGGGAAGGAGGGGTAAGTGATATCGATTTGTGGATGCGAGCTCGATTGAAACAGCGATGTGCTCAGTGGCAAACCGCTATGGAATCGTATGACCTTAGAGGAGCTGTTGACGCAAGCCATTTTGATTTGGTCAAAGATTTGAATTGGTATAGAAGACGCGGCGGTTCAAACTTGGAAGTAGGAAAGGATGTGTTAGAAGTTTGGACCCACATGATTTCCGTAGCAACTCCGCATTTAGCCGAAGATTGGTGGAAACTTCTCGGTAACAAAGATCTAGTTGCTGGAAGAGTATTCGAAACACCTAATCCACTAACAGCAGTAGAGATGGCAGCAATTGAGTCCGAGACGTACCTACGTTCCTTCTTAGAGCAAGCAAGAAAGGTGTCCAGAGTGGCTGTTAAACACCTAGGCGGAAACCCTCAATCCGCAACAATTCATATCTCCAGACCTTGGAAAAGAGAATTGGCTCAGGCAGCAATTTCTCATATTGATTCTGGAGAGAATGTCAAATCATTCATCAAGGTTCTAACGAATCTACCATTCGCTCAAGGTGAAATGCGCGGAGAGATTATGGGATTCTGGGGCAAGAGAATGTTACCTCAAATCTTCAAGTGGTCTGATGAAGAGAAAGCGATTATTTCCGGCTCGCTCGACGAAGGTTCTGTACTAAGCGATGCTTCAGCTTTCATCTGTAGCGACCTCGGGCTCGACAGTATTGATGTCGAGGCTGGAATCGACGATGTTGGCAGAAGTAGTTCCGCTATCCCCTTGGCTCCCTCGATTGTCTATAGCTGAAATAGCAACTACTTCTTTCTGAACCGACCTTGGAGGGAGAGGAGGTTGTGGCCTAAATGTTACAATCAAAGCCACTACTACCAGAACTCCAGCTATTGTGAAGAATATCCAAGTTAGAGAAGATGATGATTCTGAATCTTCGTTAGCCTTTCCTTCTTCTTGAGTTTCTAATGTACAACCTGTAGATGAGACTATTTCTCCAACTGGTGTTGAAGGGCACAAATCGTTTAGATTATGTACGCCATCATCATCATCATCGAGTTGAATTCCAGAACACCCATTAGAATCGACTTCCATCCCCATAGGAGTATATCTGCAATCATCAGAGGTGTCGTTAACACCATCGTTGTCGTCATCATCATCTTCTGATGAATCGATACAACCATCTTGATCTAAATCCATTCCAACTCCAGACTGTCCAACGTATCCAAGTGGACAATTATCTACTCCGTCTTCAAAGCCATCGTTATCATCATCTAGATCTTCTTCAGGATCATAACACCCGTCACCATCGTGGTCGGAACTATCTGACTCGATAGAATCCCAATTTATCACACCTAGAGGACAATCATCTGACAAATCTAGGACTGTGTCGTCATCGTCATCTGCATCCCGGTCTTCATCTCTGCAACCATCTTGGTCGTAGTCGTTTTCATGAATGCTAGTCCATTCAAATGTGTCAGTTGGACAATTGTCAAGGGCATCTGAAATGCCGTCTCCATCCGTATCGTTTTCGCAAGCATCACCAATACCATCTCCGTCTAAATCAGATTGGTCATCGCTGACATTTGGGCATTTGTCGAGTTGGTCTACAAAGCCGTCGCCGTCCGAATCAACATCTTCGCAACCATCCTGATTTTCATCATTTTCGATTGTAGATACCCAGCCGATAGACCCCTTTTGACATTCGTCATAAAGGTCCATTATTCCATCTTCATCATCATCGAAATCTTCTGATTCGTCTCTACAGCCATCTGAGTCGTAGTCCGTGTTTGGTGCCGAGTTCCAACCGGTTTCACCAGGAGTACAATCATCCCAGTCATCTCCGACTCCGTCACCGTCATCATCATCATCACATTCATCTCCAAGAAGATCTGAGTCTGAATCTAGTTGATCTGGATTTGCAATCTTCGGACAGTTGTCTGACCCATCAGTTAATCCATCTGAATCTTGATCTCTAGCGTAATACCACACACCAATGTCGTTACCGCCCAGAGAATCGAGTGTGAATTCTCCCAAGGTAATCGAATTTTGGAATCCTAATGTTGCAATAGGGGTTTCATTATCTCCAAGGGCGATTGAATAAGGCACCTCGTCTCCTGAACCGCCAGCAGACATTGCCCACACCCACTGGTTTGTACTGTCCATTTGTGCAATAAATACGTCTCTTTCATATTCATTTGAATCCTTATCATTCAATTGATCAACGCCCAGTGTGAAACCTGAACTGTAGGTGCCTGTCACAATTTTATTATCCCTTGAATCGATAACCATAGAAACTAGATTTTCCCAACCGCTTCCGCCTGAATTGGAAACTTCGTTCCATCCGCCATTTGTATTCATTGTTGCATGGAACATGTCTCTCCATCCATTCGATGTGACGTTAATAGTACCGAAATTAGCTGTGTCTTCCATCTGCCCAATGATGTGAATCTCGCCTGTGCTATCAACTGCACAATCATTAGCCCAATCTTCACCTGTGCCTCCAGCAAAGGCGTTCCAAGTGAAATTACCTTGGCCATCTAGTTGAGCAACAAATATATCCGCTTCCCCTGCTGACAAATATTCTTGATCGAATTCTATGGAATCGATATAAGTCCCGGTTACATGCAAATAGCCATCATTAGAATAGCACATACCGCCAAACGGTTCAATGCTGCTAATTGAGCCTATACCGTTCATCCATGTTGGATTACCATTCTCGTCGTAATGAATGATGGCAAGACTAGTTCCTTCAGAGCCAAACACCATAAATTCATCAATTTCCAATAGTCCCTTGTGGAAGACTCCTACAGCAATTCCTCCATTTGGGCCAATTGAAACATCAAATGCAGAAAGATCATTCTCGTTTGATATTGCCCTAACCCACACTGGAGTGATGAAGTCTCCACTGTAGGAGAACCGCCCTACAAAGGCATCTCCTTCTCCCTCATCGCTGGTTTTATTCAATTTGAATGTTGAACCAGTGAATTCGATTTCACATGATGCCCCCACAGTTCCAAGACAAAAATGTCCTGCGATAATTATGTCTCCAGATGCATGGAGTGCTATTGAATCAATTCCATCGGCTCCAATACTCCCAAATCCGTGTAGTGAGGTCCAGTTTCCAGATTGATTCATTTTAGCAATGAACATATCGGTATCGTCGGAAAGCCCAGTTGCTTCAAGACTAAATTCTTCGAAGAAGGTCGCAGTGGTAAAACTACCTGCCATCACTATGCTGCCATCATCTAATACAATTTGACCAGTAATCGATTCATCATCAAATCCGCCGGCTGATTGGACCCAGCCTAAGGGGCCATCTGATTCACTATCAGCTGTTACAAATGGAAGGAAGAGTACCGAAATCACGGCCAGTACAAGTATTCGACGCATAACTCCCCATCACTATCTCTCACTTGAAATGATGGCTTAATTGTCAGTAATAACAATGCTACATTACCTTCTGGGACAACCATGGGGAAAGTTTTCTCGCACACCACTAGGAAAGGTCTGTCTCCAGAAGCGGTGACTAATGCATTGGAATCGTTCACAAACCCTAGTCTATGGCCTGACTGGAATAGCACTGCAAAAAATATGCTTGCTACAAACCCTGAAACTTTAGAAGAAGGAGATCACATTGCTGTATTTCAAATGATTAAAGGTGGACTTATTGAAGCAAAGTGGTTAGTCAACAGTATCCGAACTGGTGAAAATTTTTCGGAAATTGAATTACTTGGAGAAGGGCAGTACCGTAATGAAAGAGAAATTGGGAAAGGTCTGAAAAATCTTAAAATTACTATCACTTTTCTTTCGCAAATTGATGGTGGGATTGAAGTCCACTCTACTTGTGAGGTATTTGGTTTGATGCTAATATTTTCTAAGCAAATTAACTCATTTATGAAGCAACAAACTCAGACATTACTTGATGATTTATCTGGTGTGAAATAGCCGGTGTATCTATGGAGCGTGGGCTTACACCACAGAATATGGCGGACGGTAAAAAGCGCAACAGGAACCGTCGAAGCGGTAATAGCGGTAAAAAACCACGCCGTCATGGAGGGCCTGCTAAATCTTCATTGATTGAGAGGCATGCTGCCTTCGATACTGCTGCTAAAGCTTCTGCTGAAGAGCGTTTTTCTATCAATCCCCTCCCAATTGGAATACCTAAGGATTTTGAAGAACCTAGAAGATTTTCATTCGAATGGCTGAATCGGCCAGTATCTCTGAAAACAGAATCCGAACTTGCATCTAAAGTAGTCCGAAAGGGCGAGTTTGGATGGCTACCTGATGAACGGGTAAATGAAATTGGAAAAATGGTAGATGATTTGGATATGACATTAGATCAGGCACTATCCCTAAGAAGTGCCCTATTGCAACAAAAAACAGTTTACTCTCATGGCCAATTACAGGCCAGAGGTAAGGCATTGGTACGACTATACAGGGAAGGATTAGGCATTGTTGAATTATCTAAGAAATTCGACTTTCCTCCAATGAATGTATTTCGTGTTATTCTAAAGGAAATGGGCTGGTCGAAGTCTAGAATAAAGGAGACATTACGATCGCCTTCAAAGTTCAAACAAAGAGAAAGGGCAGAGTTTGAGTTGGCTGAAGCCGCAGATCGGGTAAGCAATGTTGACCAATCCGAAACTCACGTTAGAGCGGACTTATTCGAGGAGATATTAGCAGATTGGTTTGAGGACCAGGGAGTTAGGGTTCGCAGACAACCAGATATGGTTAAGGAACAAATGAAAGAGCACGGAAGACCAATCAATACCCCTGACCTATTATTCCTAGATCATGTCGAAATTAACGGTGAACCTGTTGCTTGGATTGATGCAAAGCATTTCTATGGTGCTGATGTAGATTTCCAAAGGAAAAAAATAGCCAAACAAGCCACAAGATATGTTGATGCTTGGGGCCAAGGAGCATTAGTTTTCAGGCATGGGTTCTGTGACAATGTGCACATTCCCGGCACGGTGTTACTAGATTGTGGGCCGCTAAATTTGGAGGCCTTGAACAAACCTACTGGAGAATAGTTTCCTTGACGCCTAGGCCAAGGCTTGTTAGACTAGAAGATAAATCTCCAAAATCGATGTCGCTTCCTAATTTCTTCGGTAAAACAATCATTGATGTTCCAAGCATACAAAGATGGCAACTCATTGTTTCATCAGAATTATCTAACACCAGATTTACCAACTTTGCACGTTCTTTTTCTTCAAGTAGTCCCGATTCTAATGCGAAGTTGTCTGCTTCTTCGAGAAGTTTTTCCCAAACCCTGTGGTCCCATTCATACTGCCTTAACCTATTGACTGCCGCTTCACCTGCTTTCGTAATTTTCGATTCCCAATCTAAATTGTCAATATAATGCGCAGTATGCTTTCCACCGTCTGGATCCCAAACAAGCAATGCAGGGCACCCTACATCGAACCCATATGCTATGCCAGGGGAAGGTGGGCTTCCGGGCGTTACTCGTAATTCACAACCTCCTGCCCAAAGTCCAAGGATATCGCCAAGACCTCCTGAATGTTGTCTTTCTAGCCGGTGTGCTAAACGGGCTAGTTGCCCTTCGTCACCACAATCAAACAATTCTCCCAGAGCAAGACTTGCAGCCAATAGCCCTGCTGCAGACATTCCAAACCCTTGTGAAATCGGTAGCTCAAGTAAAATGTCAATTTGTATAGATGCTTTTAGATTGAATACTTCTCTGAATGAATTCAATAAATCTGCGTAAAGTTCCTCCCCTTGAGGAAATTGATTGCCATCCATTGTAGTGACTGAAATTATATCTTTGTCCTCGGCTATTATTCGCACCGAAGCAATAACACCGTCTTCTAAACAAAGCCCTGCTCCACGAGAGCCTTGGTTACGTGACAGTAGAGGTTTCGAATGAATTGAAAATAGGAGGGTTACATGGCCTCCCACTTGGACGTTCACCTCATCCATTGTGCTGACGCTACACTAGATAGGTCATGATGCTTCTCCATTATTGGAGAGTTATCGAAGGTTCAGGCAAATGCTATGTCTATTTCGCCAGTTATCTTCTCGAAGCGTGAGACTAACTCTGAGCATGCTTTGTTGAAGATTTCTTCAGGTGGTAACGAACCATCGGATTCGAAAGAGAATACATATTCTCCTTCAATATCTTCTAGGAGGATTGCGTTGTCGAAATCGGCATCGCGTCCGGTTCCATATCCAACCTGATGCAAAGCGCGCTCTAGGTCTAGAACTGCGTCTACATCTGTGCATTCTTTGTTCTTGAATAGTTTTGAGTTGATTGCACGTCCGGACTTTGATGTCAAATCCAAATCGAATAGTGTGTTTGCCTTCTTAGGTTTTGATAGAATTGCTTTCTGCCTAGGCTGGAAAGTAACCGCTGCTGCAGGACACCACTTTGCATGATCTTTTCCTCGGCCTAGTGTAGCGTAAGCATACAACTCAAGATATTGGCCCTTTGAAAGAATAGTTAGAGGGATTCTCTTGTGGTCATCGCTGATTTGGAGTTTGGTTTCTCCCAACACATTTAGGTCACCAGCATAAACTGTCTTGAATTTATCCTCAGAGTCTGGATTGGGTCCACGAATGGATAGGTGGTAGATGATCTGAGATAGAGGGGAGCCCCATTGGTCCTCTGGAAGATTCTCGTTGTTAGGGTCGTCTTCTGGGAAAACAAACTCATCTAAGAATGTTGGAACTGGAACCATTGCCAATCTGTGCGCTAGAACTTCATCAGGAAGAACGTTAACTGATTCCATAACCTCTCCTTGGTTATCTTGAGTAACTCCTTGCTCGAAACGAACCTTGGTTATTGCCATCTTAGGCACATCTGCCAGAATTGCACGGCGCAAGCTGTTTACTTGTGCTGCATTAGTGTCTGACAAAACAATTCGTATCCTGTTGTTCTTAGGCCATCCTTCAACCACTTGCGCCTTCATTTTAAACACCTCAGAGTTTCAGACACGACGTCCGCGACGTCCGCCCTTTTTCTTTGTACCATCGTGTGCGATTGGAGTGACGTCCTCGATACGAGTAACAGTCACGCCTGCACGAGTTAATGCACGAATTGCTGCTTGTGCCCCTGGCCCTGTATTGTTGGCCTTGTTGCCACCAGGTGCACGATACTTTACAATAACTTGAGTGAATTCTTTTTCTTTCAACTGGTCAGCCATTCTTTCAGCTGCTCGTGTAGCTGCGAATTGTCCACCGGAATCTTTGGATGATTTTACTACTTGTCCGCCGGAGCAGGTAGCGATTGTTTCTGCACCAGTAAGGTCGGTAGCAGTCATTAGTACGTTGTTGTAACTAGAGAAAATGTTGATGATTGCCTTGCGCATCACTCATCGCCTCCTTCGGGAACTGTATCTTCAGCCTTAGGGGCATCTGTAGCGGATTCGTTAACTGTAGATGCTTCGGTCTTGGTAAACTCAGGATCTACTTCTTCTTCAGCATACTCTGCAGATTCACGTACTCCAAGAATTGTCTGGCGGATTACGTGGTTTTCGTCATTCAACTTTGAGCGAGGATGGTATCGGATGACTTCTTCCTCATCTCTAGAAACTGGATATGATGGAATGGTTACTTTTTGGTCACCAATACAGATTTGTCCATGGGTTACTAGTTGGCGTGCTTGCTTCATTGAGCATGCAAGACCTTTGTAGTAAACTTGGGCTTGTAGGCGGCGATTAAGGAAATCTTCTGCTGAAAGCGATAATATGTCGTCAAGAATTGCATCGCTTGTAATTAAACCACGGCGGTTTAGAGATGCAAGTAGTGCATCCTTCTCACGAGAGTAGTGACCTTCCGATGTATCGACTCTACCAATCAACTTCATTGCTTGGCCTCGAATACGGCGAAGAGCAGACTTAGCTTTCCAAATCTCGGTCATATTCTTTAGACCGTGATTGTCACGAATTGCATGTTCTTCTTCAATTCTGTCAGCCTTCCAAGGATGTGGAGGTGTGTCGTATTTCGGGCGAGCGAATTTAGGGTGTCCCATATCTCATTCCTCCTATCACTTCTTGCGCTGAACTCCAAGAGTCAGTCCGAAACGGCCGTTAGAGCGGCCGCGCTGTCCACGTACCTTGTGGCCGCCAGCATGGCGGATCCCACGGTAACACTTGATTCCACGAAGACGAGAGATGTCATCTTGGTGAGTGAGTTTTAGATCTTGTCCAGATAGGTGGAGTTCGTCGCCGGACTCTAGGTCACGTTGTCGGTTTAGCATCCATAGAGGAACGGTTTGAGCGTAATTCTCGATTGCTAAACGAAGTTTTTCTTGTTGGTCTCCATCTAGGTGCCCTGCTTTCATACCAGGGTTGAAGCCAGTGGTTGTGCAGATGTTTGCAGCAGTACGGTCGCCAATTCCACGCACTGCGGTTAGAGCAGTTCCTAGTGGCTTTAGACCATCTATGTCTGTGTCTGCCATACGAAGCATGTAGGAGAAATCATCTCCCAATTCCTTATCATTTGCCATGGTGGTTCACCTGTAAAACGCGTACAACATGATGTCGAGCGGCTTTGCGACAAACCACCCCTATATCAAGACCGCGATTGTCATTCGCGAGACTGCGCCACGAAAAAGGGGTAATTACGAGACCCTGTTCGCTGTGCGTAAAGCCATCTAAGACTTGAGGCACAGAAGTAGCATCGAATCGTGGGGCTGTTTGGCGACAAAACCGGTATGGCTGCCGCCCTTTGCAATTAGTTGCCGGTCGAGGCTTCCTTGGAGTCGCGGTTGGAGCTCTGGATTCATTGCGACCCGTAGGGTCAATTTCCCGAATCCATAATCTCTTGATGCTTCAACAATTCGTGGTATTGTTTCTTCAGAAAGTTCACAATGGACTAATTTGACGATTTTTCCTGTGGCTTGTATCAAAAGTTCTTGGCTATTGCTTTCAAACTCAAACGGCCCAGAATGATGAATCTGTGGCCTCCTCCCCTGGGTAATGCTCCAAATAAATTCTTGATTTGGTAAAACAGAATTTAGGAACTCAACAGCCAACCCAGATTCAACTAATGCGGCATCTAATATGCTGATGTGTTCGCCTTTTCTAGGAGGCCTGCGATGGTCTGAAATTTCATTACCGTTTCCTTCTACGGCTACTGGCTTGTCTTTGAGATCGGGAGGAATTCGGACAAAGCGCCGAGAAATTTCAGGAGTAGATAACTGGCCCAACCAAAGTGAGAGACGGTCAATTCGGCCTCTGCCGCGACTGGTCCAAACCCATGTTTTACCGATGCCTGGCCAAAAAGTTTCTACGATAGATTCCACTTCTGCGCGTTGATTTTCAACAAGTCTCGGAGATAGGTCGAGAAGGATTGCTGGGCCTCTTTCCCCTTCGGATAATACATCTTTCCAAGCGGAAAATATTTCAGGCAATTTAGGAGCCATTTCTTCTAAACCATGAGTTCTAGAATTTCTAGGTCTTGCAGGGTCAAGGTGTAGCATCCCAACCTTCAATTCCCGATCTCCAATAGTGCCGTCTCCAACACGGATTTCAGATTGAATTATTGTAGAATCGAAACCATGGTTGGCGACTCGTAGAAGGTTGGAGTTAGCTGCCATTGCAGTGGCCTCATCTAGTTCAATCCCTATGCCCTTTCTTCCCATCATTGCACAATATGCCGCTAATTGTATGCCGCTTCCGCAAGCAGGATCTAGTATTAGCCCGTCAGGCAACTTACACTTCCTAACCATTTTTGCTCTTTCAACCGCAACTTGCCACGGAGTAGCCAATGGTTTGGCCTCGTCTGCATAGTGGAATAACAATCCCTCTGGCGCAGTTGCATCTCTAACAGTGGGCCCACTAAGATCTGCATCTGCTGGACTCAATAGCAAAAAACTCACCCGGAGATGTCGGTTCTTACTAGAAGACTTTCGAATGGAATTCCTGCATTTTCAAAGGCTTCCTTTCCGCCTTCCTCTCGATCCAAGATACTGATTACTGCTACCACTTTACAAGAAGTTTCGTCTTCGATCCTCTTGACGGCTTGTATTGCTGAGCCACCGGTAGTAGTAACGTCTTCGAGAATGATAACATCGCCGCCATTAGCGATAGATGTTCCTTCGATTCCTGGAGGATTGTTGGTCTTCCTTCCCCCCCGGCCTTTGGCCTGTTTTCGCACCATAAACCCTAACCGATCTGAGGTGAAATCAGTGGCTATTACAAGCGCTGCCAAAGGCACGGCCCCTAATTCAAGTCCTCCCACGAAGTCTGCTCCGATTTCATCGCACCTGATATTCATTAATTCGCCTACAAGCCTTCCTGCCTCAGGGTTCATCATTACTGGTTTCATATCAAAAAACCAACGGGAATTTCTACCACTAGCTAAAGTAAACGCATCATCCGACCCGCCATCCAAGAAAGCAAGGTCACGAACCATGTCGACAAGTCGGGCCCAACGAGGGTCTTCGCGCAGCGAGGGTGGCACTGACATGAACAACGCCATCCGTTTGAGGGGGATGAACCTTCCCTTGCCGAAATGATGTTGAGTGACAGCCCTTATGAGCCACCGACAAGAGCGCTAATGGATAGCCATGTCTCAGGAGGGTGCAAAGGATGTCCACGACCCTCTTCTAGGGCTGGATATTCCGCGCCTTGAAGCGGAGATGGAATCGTATCATGAGTGGTTGGACGAACGGGCAGAAGAGGCATATCAAATCGCTGCTAAAGCAAGAGCGAAGGGCCTAGACCATACATTAGATGTTGAGATCCCCCGGGCATCGGATTTAGCAAGTAGAACTGAAAAATTGCTGATTCACCACTTAGAGGGGGCTGAAGTTGCAGATGATATTAGGGGACTTCTTGCCGAATTTGACCGTGAAACTACTTCGATTAAAATGGGCACAATTGTCGCTAAAAGATTTAGAGACAATGGTCATGATTTACAGAAAAGTATCGATGTTGGACTACGAGTAGGTTTAGCGATTCTCACTGAAGCGGTCTTGGTCGCGCCATTAGAAGGAATTAGCGAAGTTAGGTTACTTCCAAATGTCGATGGTTCACAATTCCTATCTGTTCATTTTGCAGGCCCTATACGTGCGGCTGGAGGAACTGCGCAAGCGCTAGCGGTGCTTATTGCAGATATGATTCGTAGAGAATTGAATGTTGATGCATACAAGCCTACAGACGATGAAGTTGAGAGGGTAAAAGAGGAATTTGGACTTTACAGAGGAGGTTTACAATACAGGCCACCTCCTGAAGAGGTTGACACCATTGTTAGGGCCTGCCCTGTAATGATTAATGGAGAGTCGACTGAAGATATCGAATGTGCCGGTTATGGCAGGGTTAGAAACATTGACGAAGCAAGAATTCGCGGCGGGGTATTACTCGTAATTGGTGAAGGGCTTTGTCTAAAAGCTCCGAAGATCCAGAGGCATACTGAGCGCCTAAAGGTCCCTGGCTGGGATTTTATTTCCACGTTTGCAAATAAGAAAAAGAATGAAGAGGCCGAGGGAGGAAGTAATAATTTCAAATCCCGAAAGGTCCCTGAAATATCAAAATTCATGAAAGATATTATCGCAGGCAGACCTGTTTTTGGAGCACCTCTTGAACCGGGTGGTTTCCGATTGAGATATGGGCGTGCTCGGCCATCTGGACTAGCCGCCGGCTCATGTAATGCAGCCAGTATGGCGGCGATGGATGACTTCATTGCTGTTGGAACGCAGATGAAAATTGAACGCCCCGGTAAAGCATGCGCAATTACTCCGTGCGATATTGCAGAGGGGCCTTGGGCCATTCTGGAAGACGGTTCGTTCAAACGATACGATACAGAAGAAGCATTCAGGAAGGATAAGCATCTTGTCAAATCCATATGGGATAATGGCGAATTGGTTCTTGGATACGGAGAGTTCATGGAGAATAACAAAAATTTGGTTCCTGCTGGATACTCTCATGATTGGTGGGCTGCAGACTTAATTGATGCACTTGATAGTGAACAAGCCGTAAATGATTTTTGCAGAATAATGAGTTTAGATACAAAAGCGGCTCCTGAAGGAATCCCGGGTTTGCCTGTTGGGAAGAGTACCGATATGCATGCTAGGTTCCACATTCGCAGAAAATGGAGAGATTACTTGATTCGGCAAAATCCATCTTGGGAAGCATCAAAAGAAATTGCAATTCGCTTTTCTACTTCTCTAATCGGCTCGCATAACCCTTGGTGGTTGGATTTGCCAATAGAATGGGTGCCTGCCCTTCTAAAGGCGATGGACACTGCTACAATACGCGATAATTGTTTACGGTTCATTTCTGGCGTAAAAGGGTGGGATGCGAAAAGTATGGACTCGCTACGGCCCGAAATTGAAGCCGAATTGGATTATGATTTGATTCCGGGCCCGGGCATCCCTGTTGAAGAAGGGATTTTTACTAAATCCATACCACATGGGTGGGTTTTGCGAATTCATGGATTAGTGAAAGGTACTGCGTTAATGCTAGGTTTGACTCATCACCACGAAGGGGAAGATTTGGTAATCACAGATGGTTGGCAAGCATTACTCGATGGTTTGGGTTTTGCACCTAAGGGTAATGAGCCAATAAGAATAGAAAATGCTGAAGCCGTGTTTTCACAGAGAATAAACGCTCTAAGGGCTGCTAAAGCGGTATTAGATGAGGAACTAAAGCGGGCCAAGGAACTAGAAAATGAGCGTTCGACCGTTCGCATAGCTGCTGAAACCGGGGCGAGGCAGCGCGGCCTTGGCATTGCTGAAACTGATAAAATTGGTCGGGATGCAGCTAACAAGTTACCCGACCCTGGCCCTGAGAATCCAGAACAATATTTGCAAGCCCAGATATTGGAAGATGATCACGCTGTAGATGGAATACTTACACAGGTGCGACAACTGTCTCGAATAAGATGGGAGCATTCTGCACCAGTTAGGGTTGGATGCAGAATGGGCCGTCCTGAGAAAAGTGCGCCTCGAGAAAAGCCAACCGTACATTCAATATTCCCTCTAGCATTATCGGGAGGAAATCAGCGTTTGATGGCGAATGCTGCCGAACAACAATCATTGAGAGTTCAAATGGGTGTTCGTTTCTGCACAGTTTGTGATAAAAAATCCCCAATGGTATCATGCCATCACCGTAAATTGGACGAATATGGAGAAGGAAAGCCCGGAGAAGTTTGTGGTGGAAGAACTGAATTAAGAGTCTCTAGCGATAAGGAAAAATCAAGAAGAAAGGGCGAATTACAATCAATTCGCCTTGACAACTTACTCGAAGATGCTAGGATTTCTCTTGGCATAGATCGTGTTCCTAAGAAAATCAAAGGGCTCAAGAAGTTGATGAGTAAAAACCAGACTCCAGAGCCTGTTGCTAAAGGTATTCTAAGAGCAAGGCATGGGCTGCCTGTTTTCAGAGACGGCACCATAAGGTTTGACATGAGTGATGTCCCAGTAACACATTTCACACCAGAAGAGGTTGAAGTTGAATGGACCCAATTGAAACACCTAGGTTACACCCATGATTGCTTTGGAGATGAACTTGTTAGCAATACGCAAATGCTAGAGATATTCCCTCAAGACTTTATTCTTGCAAAGAACGGTGCTGAATATTTCGTCAGGGCTGCAAAATATATCGATGATTTATTGGTAAGATTCTATGATATGGAGCCTTTCTACCATGTGGACAAACCTACTGATTTAGTCGGCCATCTAATTTGTGCGTTAGCCCCTCACACTTCTGGTGGAGTTTTGTCACGTTTGATTGGTTTCTCAGATAGTTCAGGCGGATACGCTCATCCTCTTTTCCATGCTGCGAAAAGAAGGAATTGTGATGGTGATGAAGATGCCATTATGTTGCTAATGGATGGGTTATTAAATTTCAGTCGGGAAATTTTGCCATCAAATAGAGGTGGTCAAATGGATGCTCCATTAGTTCTTACCACACGTCTAAACCCAACAGAAGTCGACAAAGAAGCCCTGAATGTAGATTCCGCATGGCACTATGAACGATGGTTCTATGAAGCAACATTAGAACAACCACACCCTAAAGCACTTGCAGATAAGATGGACTTTGTTGAAAGAAGGCTGGGCTCAGTAGCTGCAGTGAGAGGCCTCGGCTTCACTCATTCAACAAAGAACATGGCAGAAGGCCCGCCACTTTCTGCCTACAAGACACTAGAGACAATGATTGACAAAATGAACGGGCAATTATCATTGGGCCATAGACTTAGAGGGGTCAACGTCAGGACTGTCGCGTCTAGTGTTGTGCGCTCACATTTCTTGCCAGATTTACGGGGCAACTTGGTGGCATTCACACGACAGAAGGTTCGATGCTTGAAGTGCGGCCACTCTTATCGCAGAATGCCTCTTGCTGCAAAATGCATCCAACCTCCTAAACAAAGTGGAAGAGGGATGAGTGCGTTTGGCGTTAGTAAAGCCGAAGGAGAAATGTGCAACGGGAATCTTGCACTAACTGTTACTGAAGGTGCAGTCAGAAAATACATCAAAGTAACAAAGCACGTAATGGAAACATATGGCGTAGATCATTATACTAAACAGAATGTAGAATGGTTGGCGGATAGTGTAGAGAGCCTATTCAATAATGACAAAGCCAAACAAATGAGTTTGGCAGACTTCTTGTAATCACTCAGGCCTTACCGGCTCTTGCCAAATACCTGAAGTTGTATTTGGTTGCTCGATAGTTGTGGCTTCTGTCGATTCTGCTGAGTTCTTCATCCTCTCCTTGATGACGCCTCGGACCACAGATTCAGCAAATGCCACTACGAGGGTTGCGATGGAGAAAATGAACATGCCGAGTAGCAATGCACTCTTCATAGGCCATGTATAGAGATTAGTCGTGACATCGACACCATCTTCTACGTAAGTGATGACCACTATTTCCCCATCTTCCGTGGTTGAAGAATGATTCATGCAGCCTTCATCGGTAGTACCATGCCATTCGTAAATAGTTTCAGAATTTTGTATGATGGCGATACTAACATTGTGAACAGCACCGTTTATCGAGTCGAAACAATATTCCAGTTCATAATCAGATTCATCTCCGATAATACTGGTTAACTCTGCATTTCTAGATTCAGAAAAATCTGCACCTGGTCGATTAATTTCTTGGCTAGCACTTTGTTGGCTTACCACATACCATCCGGAATTAACTACTATCATTGCAATTAGCCATAGTACGTAGTTAATTTTCATGACTTGATCTCCAATGACAGCAGTTTCAACACTCTATTCATCCACTCCAACTTCATTAGTTTTCGTTTTTTATCAGTAACACCCGACCAAATTCCTACTTCATCTACTGAGAACCCAACCAGCTCAACCTCTTCGGCCCCCAATGCCAAAGCAATGCACACGGCTCTGTCCCCATCAGTAAACCCTCCGGGATTGTACATTCCAGGGATTGAATATGGCGTCTGATGCGTCAAAATCACTTCTTGTTGTTGGTTGATTATACTCAATAATTTCTTCCAATTATGAGTATTATCTCCGTGAGCATGCAGACAAATCGGAATGCCTCGATTAAGGCCCTTTTCGAGATAAGGTGAGCCGTCGCCGTCTGTGACGATTAGCGCAACTTTAGAGAGGTCGTTGATGGCGCCAACCGCTCCGTCTGCCACGATAGTAGGGTTTGTCGGAATGAAACCTGGTTCTACTGCTGCTCCGACCACTGTAACCTTGCCTTTTAGAGAGATAGAAGGGGCCGGGTTTTTACAATTCTTAGATAGTTGTAAAGCACTATTGTAATCGGACTCAAGAGTCCAACTGAATGATTGGCGAATCTCATCTTGAATGAGAATCAAATCATCATCTATGGCCTGCATCGTAACATCCCAAATCGATACTCCACATGAATGAGAGGGTTCAAATGCTTCCCTTCAGTATTACATGATGTGCCCAACCCATACACGATTCCTGACCTCAAAGATGAGGTCACTTTGGCAAGATATCCGTTCTTGCCTCAGGCTAAATCGTGGATTGCAGAGATGGCATCAGTCCATCAAATAGACATCGATGAATTACTAGATGGTAATATGATGGAGCGCTCTAGGGTACGCGCTCGATCTAGATTGGTCGATTCAGTAGACAGTAAAGACGGGGTGGAGGTTGCTTCTATTGGCGACATACATACTGTTGAGGGGCGCTTGCTCGAAGCATTTTCATTCTATTATGCAAGATTGGTTGTTGGAGCGAGTGAGGATGAAAGATTAATCTCTAGATGGGCGCAAGCTGAAGCTGAAAGAGCACAACACATTCTAGTGAAAGACGATGCGATTGATACTATCGCTAACACTTATATTTCCCAAATAGAATGTGATGAAAAGGGTATTTGGAAAATTGGTTTAGCCGACTTCATTGAATTGTGTACAGGCATTACAGGTTCACGTTGGAGACTTCCTAATTGTGTCGTGAAAGACGGTTGGGTCACACTCCATGATGAAGGCGACAAATACTCATCACGAGCAAAGGTTGCTAGATTGCTTCGGGAAAGGATGAAAGAAGAAATTAAGCAAGACGCACTGGAAAAAATGTCAAAAATGGATGAAAGTTTACTGATTCGTTTATCGGAGCCTGTAGGAATGATTCGAGGCTTGGTTGCTTCTCGGACTGCTGAAACAATTGCGTTGATTGGCGCTGGTGAAGAGGATTGGCCTCCTTGTATGCGCAAAGCCGTATCGGAATTAGCAGAGGGCGTAAATGTAAACCACTTCGGCAGGGTTTTTCTTGCATCTATGTCTAGATGTATTGGGCTACCTGTTGAAACAACCGTTGATTTCTTCAGAACTGCTCCTGATTTTAATGAAGGAACCACTACCTACCAGGTGAACCATCTTTACGAAAGAGAATATACTCCATCTGGCTGTTCGAAACTGAAAGTAAACCACAACTGTGCAGTTAGAACTGGAGATGACCGGTTGTGTGACCAGCCGTGGATGGACCATCCTCTGAAGTACATACGCGCAAAACAACGAAGGCGCAAGAAGCAGGGTAGTCTGGAAATCAATGTTGTAACGACCAAAACGGGCGATGCTTGATGAACAGGAAGCGCGTCAGCATTATCGTAGCCGGGGTTGATATCTATGACTAGGACGCTCGTATTAACTGTAGACCGAGACAATGATCTCGGAATTAAAACAGCAATACGCGGACCCGTAGTAGGTCGAAAACCAGTTCTGACTGCAGCCCTTAGACTGGGGATTGCAGACCCCGAAGAGAGTGATACGAACGCTATACTTGGCGCTTTGCACCAACACGATAACCTGGCTGAATCAGGTGGTGAAGGTGACGAAGTCGAGGTTGCGATTCTTACTGGTGACGAAAAGGTGGGCGTGCGATCTGACAGAGCAATTGCTGCTCAATTAGAAGAAGTCGTTACAGAATTCCAACCTGATTTAGCGATACTAGTAACTGACGGAGCGGAGGATGAATCTGTTTTACCTATTATTCAAAGTCAGGTTCGAATTGACCACGTTGAGAAAATTATTGTTAAGCAATCTAAGGGGATTGAAGGCACTTACTACTACATTGTTAAGGCCTTAGAGGACCCGAAATGGAGAGCGAAAATGCTCGTTCCACTCGGAGCAATCATGGCTGTTTTCGGATTTGGAGTAATGCTACCAGATACTTTAGGAGGCATTGTAATTGGTTCACTGCCTCTAATTTTCGGACTATTCATTTTGTCGAAGGGGCTGGGATTAGAAGCAACTGTTGGAAGAATTGCTCAAGAAATGAGAGAAAATGCAGACGCTGCTATGTTCTCATCTCTACTCTGGACAAGTACTGTTTTCAGTGCCATATTCGCTGTAGCGACGGGGTATGATCGGTATATCGAACTTAATGCTGCATCGAATTATTCTGTCGTTTGGATTGGTGTTGTGCATTCAGCTCTCGCTTGGATTGTTATTGCGTTCCTAACATCTACTGCTGGTTTCATGCTACTGCGATTACAGAAGGGTTCTTTCTCTGGTAGATTGATAGTTCTGGCCGTATTTGGAATGGTTGTTTATTCGTTCCTAGACCAAGGTTTGCAAATAGCAATGGATGTGCTCGAAGGTAGGGATTACGAGTTCTCTGTACAGGGTATTTGGAATGTAATGTTAGAGCCGTTGATGTGGATTGCTGTCTTGTGGGTCACCACCACGATTGTACGTGCTGTACAAGCAAGGCAGGCTCAAGCAGAACGCTACTGGGGAATTTAATCACGAGTGGAAAACCGCTTCATGCATGCACTGAGGGCATGTCACTTTGATTGGACGAACGTCCGGAATACCAAGTGGTGAGGAGCAAGCAGGGCAAATTATCGCTTGACGAACTTTGGACTGATTGTCAACTCCTTTCTGAGAAGGATTGTATTTCATCCGATATTGATCAGGGTTATCGATATATTGCGGCCCGCGATTCAATGGCTGTGCTGATTCAAGATCAACAGCTTCCTTGTACGCAACTGGCGCAAAATCATCCACTACTGGTTGAGAAGTTTGGGCTACCGCCCCTGCCTTGTAAGCAGCGAGTTCGGATTCTATTTCTGCCAAACCTGCCCCATGGTTACGACTTGCAGCATCCATCTCAAGCATTAAGTCATATCCTGAAAGGCTTGCCAACTTGGCTAGGACCTCGGCTGGTAGTGGCATAGTCGACTCCGGGTGCTCATTTCCCATGAACTTTCGTTTTACGCGCTTCCAAATGGGATGTCCCGCCATTATACGGCAAGAAATAGCCGCTAAAGTGATGGATTTTATGGCATATATGCCGTAACTCGGGGTTTATTTTCCGATAAAAAGACTTTTTCCGCCGTCAAATACATGATGGGTTGAAATAGGTTGGGCAGAGGGCCGGCGAATGAGGAGGAAGGATAATGCCACAAAGTAAGCCCCGTAATTCTGTAATCAAAAATAAGTCTAGAGCAGCCCGTTCACTGACATGTGGCCAGGTCATGTGCTCGCCAAATGTTCTGAATAGAGATGCTTCTGTTGCAGACGCATTAGATAGGATAACCAGTAAAGACTGGGATCATGTATTCATTGTCAATTCAGAGCGCGTCCCGTTAGGCAGGATACATGCCGTTGACTTGCTGAAGATTATTGCCAAAAAAACTGTTAATCGTGATATTGCTTGGATGCACACAATCCCTGCTCGTCAATTGATAACTCAAGAAACTCTCACTATGCGTCAAGGTACGCCGCTGCTGAAAGCTGCGGCATTAATGCTAACTCATGATATGAATCAGTTGGCTGTCACAAATACAGAAGGACAGATTGTTGGTTCTGTGTCTCACAGTATAGTCGCAAGACATTTGCCTCGCTTTATTCTGTGAGCAAGTTTCAACTGTAAAATCGATGTGGCCGCGTTATGTCTTCTCCAAGACTTTGGCCTAACCCTCCCGGCAACTCTCCTTTGCCGCTACCTGCCGGCCCCAGTTTCTTTTCAAGGGATGATTTTGTCGACATATCTCCACCTCAGTTTCCTAATTCTGAATCCATAGGTCTAGAAGAATTACGAGCCTACGTTGGAAACCATACTTTCGAAGACGGTAGTAAGGTATCTGATGTTATTGAATTGGACAATAGAAGACCTTTGTTGATCGCAGGTGAATTAGCAAACCCATACCGATTAAGCGACCTCATGGCCCCAGATATGCCAATTATTCCTGTAAGGCTTGAAGATATTTGTCGTACGTGGGCTGACAATTTAGATGGGAGGGATATTCAGCCAGGTATTCATCATGTTACTATCGTCAGGTCACCGGGATGGTGGGAAAGGAGTTTCATAACATTGCTAGAACTGCCAGATATGAAGAAAATGGTTCAATGGCTTGATGGTGGGAATTCCAACACCTGGGCCCCTAAGCGACTTGCTGAAGGTAAAATTAGGTTGGAGACAGACATGGAGTTAATGCCCCCTGAATTTGAACAAATATCGTGGGACGGGATTGCTGAAAAGGTCGAAGTTGAAATGCCTCCCTCCAATGGGCCAGAATTGGATTTGTCTACGATTATGGTGCCAATTAACACCCGTTCAGGTTGTTACAATAGCAGGGGTCGAGTAAACCGTTGTGTTCACTATTTACAAACAGATTTCCACGAAAAGATGTTTCGACGAGGTTCATCTTTCAAGTGGTCAGATATGCTAGATTTCTTGTGAAAATAAATTTGTAAATCGGGGGCCCGGGGACATCCCCGTAGGATTCAATATACGATGTTAACGTAATATGAAGCATGAATGGGCGAGGATCTCAGAAAAGTGCTAGGCTAGAACGATTGAAAGAAGAGATTATCGAATATATTTCGATAAATCCAGGTTGCTCTGCAGCTGATATTGTAGATTACCTTTCGAATACGCGAAGAATGCGTAACCACGGACTAACCTCGCGAAAGGTTGGATTCTTTATTCCACGATATCTAAAGAACAGTGTGATGTTCACTCTTGACCGCTCTACTGGCAAGAGGATATACAGTGTGGCATGAAAAGGTCAAATCGATGCATGTATTGGGATGGTGTGATGAGCGCCCCCGCTTCAGAAGATCTTTGGCCATCTTTGGATGAATCTTTAGGTCGACAGCCGTGTTTTCCAACCGGCCCTGTTTGGTCGATTCTACCTACGCTGAAAGGGCAAATGGCAGACATGCTCTCTCAAATGGGAGCTATGGAAAGGGAAGATGTTAGTATCGATTCTTCGGGCGGAGTTGTTCACATTGATCAATCTGCAATCATTGAACCTGGAGTACACATCATTGGCCCGACATACATTGGGCCTAATGCCATTATTCGACACGGCGCCTACATCAGAGAATTTTCTTGGATATGTGCTGGCGCATTAGTCGGTCATGCAAGTGAAACCAAGCACAGTGTATTGTTACCCGGAGCCAAAGCCCCGCATTTCAATTATGTTGGAGATTCTATACTTGGACCAAATGTCAACTTAGGAGCAGGTGTTAAACTATCTAATCTTAGAAATGATGGTGGTGAAGTGCATGTTAGAATCAAAGGGGAAAGAGTGCCTTCTGGATTAAGGAAATTCGGAGCAATAATTGGCGAGGATTCGCAACTAGGCTGTAATGCCGTAACTAATCCAGGAGTTGTCCTAGGGCCGAGATGCATGGTTATGCCAAATACTACCGTTACTGGAATCTATGATTGCGATTCAAAAATAGGGTGATTTCATGCTATTTGGGACCGATGGGATTAGAGGTGAAGTATCTAATTCCCCCTCGAATGACGAAGACGCGGTTTCGCAGTTACTCGAACAACGATGTATCTCAACTAGGCTAATGCGTTTGGTTGGTGAGGCTCTATCGCGAATTGTTGATATCGGTTCGAATGTTATCATTGGCTGGGATAACAGGCCGGATAACCCAGATTTAGTTTCGTCACTAACCACAGGATTGCACCTAGGCGGATGTACTGTCACGCACGGAGGAGTTTGCGCTACACCTGCCCTTCATAACGCCCTTTTAGAAACTAAATCTGCACTTGGTTGCATGATTACTGCAAGCCATAATCCTGTCACTGATTCTGGCATCAAAGTTTTTGATTCATCGGGTTTCAAAACTAGCCCTGAAGTTGAAAGGGAAATTTCAGAATTAATAATCCAGCTTGCTGCTGAAGAAAGAGAAGTAGATTTAATCCACCAACAAGAGCTTTCTGAACCTGACTCTCAGTTCAATGCTGATTTGGCACACCAAGAATTACTTGTAGTTAGGATTGCAGAATTTTCGGGACAATTCTCGCACCCACAACACATAGAGCTTACAGTAGACTCTTCGAAGGGTGCTGCTTCGAATTGGTTGGCGGCTTTCCTGAATCAATATGGAATTACTGCTACTGAAGTGTCAATAAACGCCAAGGCGTTGAACGAAAACTGTGGCGCGGGGGAATTATCTCCTAACGATTCTTGGACTTGGGAAGAGGCTTCGCGAAGTGAACATATTCTAATCAATTCGCTTAGCAGAAGTCCGCCTGGGAAAATAATAGCTGGAGCATTAGATGGCGACGGAGATAGATGCTTGTTGATTGAGTCGACTGAAACTGGATGCAGAGTTGTAGATGGGGATGAAATGGCAGACCATATTTTGAGATCCGCAAAGGGCGATTGGCATTTGGCTGCGAGCATTGAATCCGACCTTGCCCTGGTGTCTTCACTAGATAGACTACAAGCAAACGTCAAGTTTTCTCAGACCGCTGTCGGAGATAGATGGTTATCTCAGGCATTAAGAAATAGTTCTAGTAATATCTTGGGAGTGGAAGACTCTGGGCATTTGGTAATGTCTGCACCTAATCCTAATGGCGGAAGGTGTTTGGTCGGAGATGGTGTTGCAAGTATGCTGATTGTGCTGTGCGCAATGTCTTGTGAAGACAGAGTTGAGGCTTTTGAAAAGGGATTCAAACAACGTACTTCAATCAAAAACTCCGTTCGTTCAAGATGGACTGGTGAAAACTCTCTAGCAGATACTATCGAGCATATTGCTACTTCGAAACTAGGACCAATGAAGCGGCATGGACTGATTGGTGAAGCGAACCTCATGTTGTTAGAAATTGATGGCATTTCAATAGGGATAAGAAACTCCGGAACACAAGCTAAAACCAACGTGTCTCTAAGAATCTCGCCCGGATTCAAACACGCAGATGCCATTGGAGCTGTAGAGCAGATTATTACAACTCTAAGAGAAACTCTTGTCGACTAAGTTGTGGCGATTTCTTGCTCAAACTTCTGCCCTAACCACGTTACAAGGCCGAGCAATACCGCTGTGGCTAAGAGCATAATAAGAATCATCAATTCTGTAGCCCCTGCTAAAATCAAAATACCTGCGATTATCCAGGCTAATAGGAGGTCGAGAGCGCCGAAAATACGCCATGCTCTCCTAAGTGTGATAACTCCAATCAACCACGAAGTTGTTGAAACTGCCAGAACTGCAACCATCATCAGTACCGTTGTATGTTCATACTGAGAGAAGGCACCCGCCGGTATGAGTAAATGACCAAGCCAAAGTCCGGTTGGAATCCAAACTTCATTCTTTACTACCGTACAAGTTATTGCTGTAGCCAAACCAATAAACCCGATTATAATGGTGAATATCGCTGTTGTTTCATCTAAAATATCAATCCAGTTACCAAGAGCATTCCAACTGATTGGTAGGAATAAGCCAACGCCCAAAGGAACTGCTGGCTGGATCCATTTTATTGCATTCTTCAGAGCAAAAATACCTGCGATAACTCCAGCCACTCCGAAGGAAATTGAAATTATCATTACCGCCCAAGCGAACCTTCCCACAGCTCCTCTGTGGTCGCCTAACTCTCTCTTTATTCTCTCAGACTCTACCCACTCGAACAGAAGTACTGCCGATACTAAGAATACCTCCATGGACCATACTGGAATAATCCATGAGTTCTCATTGCTGAAGGTTGGTATAAGTTGTATCGAGTCAACTCCCATCAAGGAAGTCAATAGCCTTGAAGATAGCATTAGTAGAACAATTCCTTCTAGAGCAGAAGGTATTCTCAATCCGAGATCTTTTCTACCTACTAATGAAATGACTGCAAGTAGAATTAATGCACCTAAAAGCACTAGTAACTCCCATTGCTGTTCTAATTGAACGTTAGAATCCCCTAATCTTCCTGCGATTTGAATTAGTGTCAATCCAGCCATAGTAACGGCAACTGGAGATTCAATACCCATTATATCTGGCAATTGGAGATTGACTTGTTCCGCTCTCCAACGAGCAATTCCAATGAAAAGAATCGAGATGAAAGATGCCATTGAAATGGCTAGTAGCGATTCACCGCTAATCCACGAAAAGTAAATTCCTATCAGGAGTGTTATTGATATGAATGATATCACAATAGTTGGTTTATGATGTATATCTCCAACGATTAGATCATATTCTCCAGAAGAGGAACGCCTTCTAGAGCGTTTTTCTTGCTTTTCTGCGAGTTGCAATAATTCGGCATCTACCATTCGGATATTAGATTGGGGCTGGGCACCTTCAACTTCTTTTTTCTTTTCTGAGGTTCTATCAAGATACTTCTCGATTCTTTGGTCTCTTTCAGATACTTGGTTAAGACGTGACCTAATTTCTCCTTGTGCGGCAAGCCAAACTCCAGTTAGAACAAAACTGATACTTGCTAATCCAAGTGTAAGGTCGTCATCAAAACTAATTGCGGCTAAACCTACTGTGACAAGAACTGCAATACTCGCAATTGCAGAAGGTAGTAGTTTTTCCAAAGTGGCTGCTCTAGGAAGGTACAATCCTCCAACTGTCATTATACTAGCAATAGATGCTAATCTTAGGTTTGTGGTGTCGTTTGGCAAAGTACCGCTGCCTGATAAAGTTGAAATTAGGGGCTCATCAAGTGCGATTAACATCATCATCAAAGCGATGAAACCTAGACATGTTGTGATTAATTTCTCAGGCAATAGTGCCTGGTGTGAGAGTTTTTCCCCTCGTTCGAGGCGTTTCGCATTGTCTTCTGACCAGCTAACAATTAGAACTGAAGAGAGCCCTAGTAGGGCAATCCAGATTGCTCCAAAGCCAAACCTCCACTGTAAAATCAATGCCGTGATTGACCATGCAACCAAAATTGTTCTTGGAGTTCCTTGATGTCTGTCCATTCGCATTGCTACAGAATGATAAATCAGTATCACTCCCATAATAGAGGTGATTCCATACCACGGAATTACTCCGGGGTTACTGATGAAAAGAAGTGTTGAGAGGATTGTTATGAAACTAATATTCCATAATCGCAGATTACCACTGTCGCGCATCCGGGCGCTCAATTCCGACAAACCTGCAAGTCTCCCTGCAAGATTTACCCCCGTGTCCCCTAGTTTCATATTCAACGGTACTTGAATTCCTATCAGCAAAAGCATGTATAATGTTAGATCAGTCTCCGCAATATTAATCGGAATAAGGTCTACAGAAACAAGACGGTTTTCGAGGTTGCTGGTAAACAAGAATAACCAAACCCACGGAGCTAAAACGGCTGTGCCTGCCAATGATGGAGAGGCTCTCTGTACGGCTAATACTCCAAGACCCGCCCATACTATGAATTGGCAAAGTAACAGAGTACGTGCAAACGCCGTCTCTTCGGCAGGTATTAGCAAGGTGAGTAAAATTGCTGCAACTATCGACCCAATCCACAGCACATGGTCTGAAACGGCATGTTGGTGATTTAGTAATGCCATTGCAGTAATGCCTGCACTAAACACAGCATAGATTGACCATGGTTCTGAGAATGGGGGCTCTATTATTCCTCTAACCATCAATATCAGAACTGCTAACAATATTGGCGCTGGCCATAATGCATACCGTTGTAATTTGCTCCAATTCTCGCCCCTAACTACTAGATACGAAGGTCCAAATGCAGAGATTAGAAGAATGAGTTGTGCAATAGCATAACCGGTTTCTAGACGATTTGAGGCTATTGCGAGTAATGCCCCCACCATTCCCAATCCTACAGAAACCGACCAAAGTCCAGGTTTTCCTAGACCCATGCCTTTGAATGCCAACGAAAACCAGTTCTCTGCTTCTGCAAATCGTGTCGCCATAATTGCGTTAATTCCTGTCACTCCGAACATCAATAAGAACAACAATAGCTCGTCTTCGAATGGAATTATATCGATTCCAAACAGTACCCAATCGTTGCTGATTGCATGCAAGCCAATCCAAAGGTAAGTGACTGCAATTCCAAGAGAGGCAAGGTTTCCTGATTTTCGGAAATATGCTAACCCGTGAAGAAGAAGTGTTCCCAATCCAATCATTACTGCAACGCCCTCTTGCCCGTAAGTTGCCCCTGCAGCTGACCCAATTGCTAACAGTACTAGAGCTGCTTGTGCCGCAATTGAGTCCTCGTCATGGTGTTGTGCAATTGCAATATTTACTCCAACCAATCCAAGTAAAGCAAGTCCTAATTCTGTATCTCCGAACCAACCCCAAGAATATGCAGAGATGGCAAGACCATACAACAATTTCATTGAAATTATTACCCATGTAACTCCGAGTAAATGCATTCGCTCGTTTGGAATCCAATTTTCACCTAACCAGATCCCGAATCCGGCCATCAATAACAGCCCAATTGCTGAAAACTCATATCCGAAAAACGGGACTGTACCCACTATCGTCCCGATTGCAGACCAGACTACAATCATCGAAATCATTAGGCCTAAGTGAAGGCGCTTTTCTCCTTCCATTGCGTATTCTGTCACAGTGTCTATCTCAGGGGCTGTATTTACTGTGCCATCTCGATTGATTCTTTTCGGGGCGTTACTTCGCGAAAAAAGTTCACCTAATTCGCCTACTGCGACATCGGTTACTTGTTCATCAACTTCTTCTGTGGCTTCTTCCTCTTGGATTTCATCCACTGAGTCCAGCATGAAGTTTCCCAAGTTTATGCCTGAAGCATTCTGAAATTTCCGTTTGGAGAGGATATCGTCTTCCTTCTCCATGTCTGGTTTAATCCTGAGATGGCTTTCAATATGACCCCCCGAGATGTCTGATTTGTGTATATTGGAGGGCTTTTTGCCTTGTTTCGAACCGCAAGGGACAAAGAGGGCCCGCGGGTGGCCGAATCATGGCGAGTATCATGGGCACCCCGTCGGGTGACCTATCTGAGAGTGGCATAACGACTAATGCAACGGTACATTGGAACCTCGGAAATATCGAGCTCATCGATTTAGCAGTTGAGCGCAATGAAGGTTACTTATCGGCCCATGGCGCACTGGTTACAGAAACTGGAGAACGAACTGGAAGGTCGCCAAATGACAAATTCATTGTCGAAGAACCTAGTACTAATCAAGATGTCAATTGGGGAGATGTCAATATCTCTACCGATAAAGTGGTATTCGAGAGACTGAAGACACAAGTGATTGAATACCTCTCTAAGAGAGACACTCTTTTCGTGCAAGACTTGTATTGTGGTTCTGAAGAAAGTGAAGCTTTACCGATTCGCGTTATCAACCAAAACGCGTGGCACAATGCATTCGCTAGAAACATGTTCGTGCGCCCTTCTGAGGAGCAATTGAAATCACATGTACCACAATTTACTGTTTATCATGCCCCTCATTTTGAGGCAGAAGATGATGCTCTAAACTCTCAGTGTTTCGTTATTGTGAACTATGCTGAAGGAGAAGTAATTATCGGGGGAACAAGATATGCTGGAGAAATTAAAAAATCCATCTTTAGTGTAATGAACTTGATTCTACCTAAGAAGGGAATTCTCCCTATGCACTGTTCGGCTAATACAACTGGCGAAAATACTGCAATTTTCTTCGGCCTTTCTGGAACTGGTAAAACAACTCTAAGCGCTGACCCTAAAAGAGCGCTAATTGGTGATGATGAACATGGATGGGGTGCAAATGGTGTTTTCAATTTCGAAGGTGGGTGCTACGCTAAACTGATCAACCTTTCAGAAGAAGATGAGCCTGAAATCTTCGGGACAACTCGCCGAAAAGGAACGGTTCTTGAGAACATAGTTGTTGACTCTGATGGAACTCCTGACTTCTTCGATACCAGTAAAACTCAGAATACTAGAGGTTCGTATCCGATAGAGTTCATTGAAAACCGAACACTTGACAGTAAAGGAGGTCACCCTCAAAATGTCATTTTCTTGACATGTGATGCGTTTGGAGTACTACCTCCAATAAGTCGCCTAACTCCATCCCAAGCTGCATACCATTTCATTTCAGGATATACTGCAAAGGTCGCAGGAACTGAAATCGGAGTTACAGAACCACAGGCAACCTTCTCGGCTTGCTTCGGTGAACCATTCATGCCAATGCACCCAGGTGTTTACGCAGATCTTCTTTCAGCTAAGATGGCAGAACATGGTTCAACTGCATGGCTAATCAATACTGGTTGGTCAGGTGGAGCCTATGGTGAAGGAAGTAGAATGAAAATCAAGTATACTCGTGCTATGCTAAATGCTGCTTTAGATGGCGACTTGGATAATGTGGAATATGTATTAGACGATAGGTTCGGTTTCGAAATACCAACATCTTGCCCCGGGGTTCCTTCTGAGGTTCTTATCCCGAAGAAAACGTGGTCTGATGGTAATGCATATGATGCTACAGCGGATAAATTAGCAACTATGTTTAATGAAAACTTCAAGCGGTATTCCGATGGTGTTTCAGATGATGTTAACGCCTCGTCACCCAAAATTTAGGTGAAAAGCCAGTAAAAAGTAACTTTTTGATTAGTTACCGATAATCCGTAGTTTGATAGCGGACTAGTGTTTGGTACATTCGTTGAGGACTATGCGAAATCGCCCTATTCTTCTTGTCAGCCTGATGCTTTTGATGTCCGTTTCGCCCTTGGTGTCAGCGGATTATGATAAGGAAATTGAACAAGGAAAAGAGTTCTATGAGTCTAACGATATTGATTTTGTTCCGAAAACAATTGATGCTTTCGGACCAAGAGTTGACACCGGGACTTCGGGGCGTGCACCGTGTAGTGCAGTTCAGACAGATGGCGGGTCTACGGGCGATGCTGGTAACACGACTACTACAGCAAGAAGCCTAGGTAACGACCCATCAAACGGCCCAACTGGCGTCACTGGATGTGTGGACAGTTCTGACTCACAGGACATGTACGCAATAACAACCACTGCTGGTAAAGAAGTTGATATCGAAATCGTAGTTCCCGCTAACTCAGATTTTGATTTGTACATTTTAGATTCATCATATAGCGGGAATACGCAAGACTGGTACAATTATGATTATTCAGAATTCAATGACCCACTAGAACAGGTTAGTACAGCAAGTACTAGTTTAGAAGGCCAAGCTGTGACATTTTACGCCCTAATCAATGCATACAGTGGGGACGGACAGTATACTTTGAGAGTCTGGACAAATAACTCCACGCCCAAACCAGATATGACCATATCAATGGTTGAAGCACCTCTAAAGGCGCAGGCTGGCGACACTGTTACAGTGAATTATACTGTGGAAAACCTAGCAAATAACTCAACTGCAACAACCGGAGTGTTTGATGTTTTCTTCATTCTTTCAACCGATACTACATACGATCAATCTGATATTATTCTGGACGATGTTTCAGTGGAGGCTGACTTAGCAGCAGGAGCATCTCGTAACACCAGTACAAGTGTCACAATACCAATCAACACCACAAATGATTCCTACCACTGGATCATTTGGGCTGATGGTTATGGCAATATTACCGAATCTAATGAATTGAACAATAACATGGCTTCACCCAATAAAATGACTGTGGGATTGGATTGTATTGACTTGGGAGGAGGCTCCCAGGACGATGGAGGTCTAGGTTCTGATGCTGCTGGAGACACGGCAAATGCAACTAACATGGGCAACAATGTAACTGCAACATACAACGGCTGTATGGATGGAGCAGATGGAGACGACATTTACGCATTCGATGTGCCAGCAGGTTATTTCATTGAACTTTCATTAGATGCTGAGGATCAAGCTTCAGACCTTGACGTATACATTCACTTCTCAAATGGCTCAGAGGTCGACCGTGGATTTGCCGCATCTTACCCAGAAACCGCCACTGCAAAATTAACCGATTATGAAGGAGTCGGCGGAACATATTATGTCAATGTAACACATTACTCTGGATTGAGCAATTACACATTGGATATATGGACAAACCGAAGTATTCCTGCCCCTGATTATACTATTGATACTATCACTAGTGTTGCTAGTGGCCAGTTAGGCGATTCGTTTGATGTAACTGCAGTACTAGAAAACGAAGGTACTGTAGACGGAGTTTCTAATGTTGAGATGAAAGCTATATTGTCAGTCAATACTGGTGTTGAATGGTATGACCACGAAATTGGAACTACAACTACTAGTGGAATTCCAATGGATACGAATACAAGCGTTACTATTGCTTCCACAATCCCTGCTGATTTGATTCAAGGAGATTACTACCTATACGTAGTCGTTGACCAAGACGACTTAATCCTTGAAAGAGACGAAAGCAACAATCAGAACTCAAGAACAGGGCAGTTCTCTGTTGGAAATGCTGAGACTTCTTGTGCAACTCAAAATGATGCGGCGTTAAACGGCGATGCTGGAAGTAGTACAGGAACAGCATTCGACCTAGGCAGTTATGCTGAGGCTGAATACAGAGGATGTATTGACTCAAATGATGAGGGAGATTTCTACACCATTACTTTGAATAATGGTCAAGATTTGAATGTCACATTGGTTGACCCTCCTGCTGGCGCTGTAAACTTGGCAATCGTAGATGCTAATGGCGCGTCGGTAGATTCCGACCAAAGTTGGTTTTCTGACAGTGAAGTTTCAACATACGATACTAACTTTTCAGGAGTTGCTGGAACTTACACAATCATGGTTAACCGTTCCACATCATGGTTTGAAAGCGGAGGAGCTGGAACATACAGGTTGCTAATCGGTGAACCTGGAGACTATGTTGCACCATTCAGTTGTGTTGGACATTCTGATGTAGGAACCGGAACTGATGCAGGAACTGACTTGTCAGATGCGATCGTATTGGGCGCTAATCCGTCTACATCAGGGCAAGGATGCCTAAGTGCACAAGATGCCTCTGATGCTTACCAATTTACACTCGAAGACAAGAATAACATCGAAGTTATGTTCATGTCAGATGCTGGTACTCCATTCACTGCTGACCTATATGACCAGAATGGGAGTATGGTTACTGGTTGGAATGGTACCTCATGGACCTCAATGGGAGACATGGCACACGAAGGAATGGATGGAACATTCACTCTCGTAGTCAACTCAGTCGGAGCAGAAGGGTACTACAACATTTCACTTAACCTGCTACCTGAAGCACCTGCAGACTTGGCTGTGTCAAACCTATCATGTGGAGCAGATATGATCAGCAATGAGGAGTTGTTCTATTCGTTTGAAATTCACAACATTCGAGGCCCTGCTATGGGAGATTTCTCTTGGAGTATTGCACTGTATGATTCCAATGGCATGATGGTTGGCGAATTGGATTCTGCAACAATGAGCACGTATGCCACATACGGCCAACTGGTGCTTGAAAGAGGTTCTTCGACGTTTGTTGACGCCACTACAGCAAGTGGCGTATATTCGTGTAGAGTGATGGTCAACATGGATCTTGATGTAACTGAAGACGATATCTCCAACAATGAAATTTGGGGAGATAATTTCACAATTCAAAACGAAGATGAATTGTGGGCTAATGATGTTGACAGAGATGGATACAACACTACTGATACTGGCGATGGAATAGTTGATGATTGCCCGGACAAGTATGGTGAAAGCTATGGCGACAGGTACGGTTGTGCAGACCTAGACGGAGACGGATGGTCTAACCTGAATGACTTCGCTGCTCTTGATGAAAGTCAATGGGTCGATGAAGACGAAGATGGATTTGGTGACAACAGCAGCGGATTCCTTGGAGACCAATGTCCTGGAGTTTACGGTGTTGAAAACGGAGATGGTGGAGATGGATGTCCGCCACCGTTTGTAGATACTGATGGCGATCAAATACAAGATTCTGAGGACCTATGTGCTGATTCTCCAGCCGGAGTAACTGTAGATGAAACCGGATGTGAAGTCGATACTGATGGTGACGGCTTGGCCGATTCACTCGACAACTGTCCCGCTTCAGTAGCCAATGTTACTGTTGACTCAGAAGGCTGTGAAATAATCGATACAGGCGGAAATGGCGACGGTGACGGCGAGAGCGGCGGCCCCGATGATGCTGTGCCGGCCAAGGA
>JBJLAY010000063.1:0-13651 GCA_045568475.1 Candidatus Poseidoniaceae archaeon
GCGGGAGAGCACACGTTCAAATTCCGTTCTCCAAGTGGTGCTATCAACGAATGGACTGTGGTAGTTACAGCTCATCAAACCGTTTCCAGAATCGAACTGACGATTGTTGATGACAAGGTTTTGCAACTTGAATCCTTTGAAATTGAAGTTCATACATTCGATGCATGGGAAAATGAAATTCCTGTCCCTCCTGAAACTAAAGTCGAACTCGAAGGTAGAATGACTGCTGAAGCGGGCCAGAATGGATTCTGGACGATCACAACACTAGATGATGGAGAACAGACTGTCTCTATCACAGTTGATGGAGTTAAAGTATCCGACACAATAATCGTAGAAGGGACTTTCATGGGATTCTTTGAATCTGGAGGAACCCTGTATTATGCAGGAGGAATCCTAGGAATACTAGTGGTATTGGTACTCTTGGTAGTCATCGTAATGGTTCTTAGATCTGGTAGTTCAGAATACGATGACGACGACGATGATGATGACGACTACGAGTATGAAGAGGAATCTGAAAAGCCAGCAGCCGTAGGCCCGACAGGACTAGGGCCAAGTGGACCTGGACCGGGTGGACCACCTCCATCGGAGCCTGCTAAGGAAGAATGGATGACGGACCATCGAGTCGATGATGACGGAACCGAGTGGGCAGAAGATGAGAATGGTTCTTGGTGGTACCGAGAACCTGGAGCATCCGACTGGGACGAATGGGTCGACTGATGATAAGTTAGAAATTGATTGATCATGGTGGATAGAGAAATGGGTTCAGTGAAAAACCGTATTCTCTCAATTCTCTTGATTCTATTAATTGTCCAGATATCTATACCCGTTTATGCAGCAACTCCCGCCAGCATTCAGATTGATTCACACAATCAAAGTGTCTCCACAGACCAAGTCGTTAGATTTACAGCAGTGGTTAAGGATTCATCTGGTTCAGTAATCAATGAAGATGTTTACTGGTCTGTAAGTTCTGGAACTATTGATTCTACAGGATTGTTTACTCCAGGTCAAGTGGGCCAAACAATCGTGACTGCAACAAGCGGTAATGTCAATTCTACCACTTCAATTGATGTGGTAGCCGGACATGCGGTTGATATTCAATCCAATATTGGCATATCAGAAGTTAGCATCGACGATGAGGTTGAACTCAATGCAACACTAATCGACCGAGCAGGAAACCCTGTTTCTGGACAATTAGTTTGGCGTTGCCAGAATGGAGAAATAGATTACAATAACAAAACATGGAAACCTGATCACATTGGAAATGCAACCATGCGAATAATGCACCTAGAACTAGAGATACAAGTAATTTTCAATGTAGTTCCGGGAAATCCTGAGTCTCTAGAATTACCATATGGATTAACAGTGCAAAGTGGCATGACTGCCCACATAATTCCAACGGCCAAAGACTCAATGGGTAATGATGTAGGGATTTCCAAAGCAGGAGTGCTCACATGGACTGCTGAAAATGGATCTATCTCCTCTACAGGGCTGTATTTTGGAAATTCACCGGGACTCTGGAATATTACGGTGAATAGTACATCTGGAGCATCGGGTAGTGGCGTAATACGTGTTCTCCCAGCTCAGGCAACTGGCCTTATTATTGAGATTAATTCCACTGAAATTAGAGCCGGTTCGCCAGTAATTATTTCAGCGATAAGAACAGATATTCTTGGAAACTCAGGAGAGATTATGTTGCCTTTGTCCAATTGGACAGTTCCTACGGGATCATTAGCAATGGATGGGAATTCAGTCACTTGGATCCCATCACAGGTAGGTGAATGGACTATTGCTGTAACCGACCAAGGTTATTCAGCCACGATTCAAGTTGATGTTGAACTAGGGTTGATTGTTGGAATTGAAGTACTCCTTTCAGAGGAAGAATTGAGATCTGGAGAATCTATTGTAGCCTCTTTATCAGCATATGATGCGGCAGGAAATCAAAAATCAGTGAATGGTGCATGGGTTTTAGATTCTGAACTAATGTCTGAAAATCAAGGCTCATGGATGCAATTACTACCTGGGCTAATTGGTAATTATTCGATTTCGGCAACATGGTTTGACAATGAAACACAGATTGTGCATGAGATTGAAATCATTGCTGAAGTCATTCCAGGAGAATTGTCAAGAATCATTTTACCTGAAAGTGGAACCAGAGTTGCATCTGATGGAGTTCTAAATTTACTTCCAATATTTGAAGATGAATATGGTAATGTGTTGGATGAAATTCCAGTGAATTGGGTTGTTGACGGCAATGACATGACCATGGAAATTCGATTAGCTGATAATAAATGGGCCCCTTCAGAACTTGGAATGCATGAACTTAGAGCGATGGCCCAGGGTATTTTCGCTATCACAAATATTGAGGTAATTGCTGGAATTGCTAGACATATAACAACTGATTATGACCAAGGAATTGAACTTGCAAGTGGCGAAAATATTGAGATTATAATCTCGACATTGGATGTTCACGGCAATGTTGCACTAGCTTCGATTGTTGAGTTTGAGTTTGATGATCCAGCAGGCATAATTTCACCATCTTCCAAAGGAGATGGCATATGGACAGTCGAGGGTGGAGAGGAAGGTGAATGGAACCTTAGGATTACATCTGGTTCAGCTACACATGATATTGATGTGACTGTATTACCAGGTGAAGCGGTTAGATTGCTAGCAGACATACCTGCCCAAAATCCAGAAGAAGGTAGTACAATGGTCGTCAGAATCTATGCTATCGACCAAGTTGGAAACAGAGTTGAAGTTCCACCTAGTGAAGTGGACATTCAATGTACAACAGGTTCTGTACGCCACTTATCTGGTGATAGCTATGAAGTTGAAATTGACCAATCGGGGGCATCACAATCTTGCAACTTTTACTGGAATGATTTAGTTGCACAAAGTTTCTTTGATGTAGATGCTGTATTATTTGGAGGAGGATTAGGGGATTCTAACACCGCATTAACGATGGTATCAATCATTATTTTCTTGTTCATTTCCATAATGCTGGTTTTAATCCGCAGAATGAAAGGTGAACTCCGAAATGATCAATATTGGGATGATGAAGAAATTTTGGAGGATGGAGATGAAAGCGACCAGCATGAAATTGAAAACGAGAGTGTTGAAGCTGAAACTCCGACAGAATCTGAAAACACTACCCAAGAAGAAAGTAATGAAGAATCTACAGAGGACCTAAGGTCAAGACTTGCTGCTGAAGCAAAACGTACCGGAGTGATGCAAGCAGCACCTGGTACACAACAAGGAAAAACTGGCTGGTATATCGATTCTAGCGGAGAGCTAACATCATGGTTGGTTAGTGAGAGTGGAGAATGGACAAGAATGTCCTGATTATTCCTCTTCTTCACAAGGGAATGATGATAGGAATTGTTCGATGTCAATAAATCCTTTACCTTTACTATCAGCCTTATGGAAAATAAATCGATATTCATCATTTGTGAATAAAATATCTAGAGCTCTCATTGCTGAAATAAATTCGCTCAATGTCAGATGGTCGTTATCATAAACATCTGCTGCTTTGAATGCAGCAAGACGGATTTTCAAATCAGAAGGTGTAGGGTTTGAGAATAATTGAGTAAATGTTTGGAACGGTGTTGTTCGATTCTGATAATGTTTCTTCCCATACAAATTGAAGGTCGCAATACCAATTACCACAGCTGCTAAACCACCGAATATTGCTTTTTGACCCATAATAAATACCAAAATACCGCCTGCAATGATTCCAAGAATTTGCAACCACGGATATAATGGAGACTTGAATGAAGGATGGTACCATTCATGTGCAAAGTTTGCTCTTCGAAGAATAATAACACTCAGATTGAGTACCATTATGACCATAATTTGGAAACCTGATGCTAATTTTGCTACATCTTTTACCGGAAGCGTTAGGATACAAATTGCCATAGTTAAAGCAGTAATTATTATCGCCCAATGAGGTGTTTCGAATCTGATATTGATATCTTCCAAAGGTTGAGGCAACAAATTATCTCTAGCCATTGCAAACAAAAATCTAGATGATGCTAGGACTCCTGATAGAGCCCCTGAGATCATTGTAAGAACTGCTAGTATTGCAATTGCAATTCCTACCTTAGTTGAAGCAACTGCATCTACAAAGGCAAAAACCGGATCTTCCCGAGTATTCCCATCGCCGTCTAACCACCACTGCCCATCTACAGATGCCATCATGATGAATGTAACAACACAATAGATAATTGTCACAATAAGGAGTGAATAAAGCATTCCAGAAGGTAAATTCTTTTGAGGATTTTTTACTTCTCCACCGATTGCCCCTACTTTGATTATACCTGCATATGCTACGAAAACAAGTGCTGCAGCCTCACCTAACAATATCGGGTCGTTCTTTGTAATATCTATCGCTCCATCAATTGGACGAGAAAAATCAAAGTTTGCATCGAATAATTGGATGAAACAAATGACCATTAGCAACCCAGTAGTAACTGCTAAAATTGGAGTTTGAAACGATTTGACCTTCTTGATGCCAAAGATATTGAGTACTGTAATCAGTACCAATGCAGACATTATGACAAACATGGAATTGACTGTAATATCAAAATATGTAGTTACAGCATACATGTAAGCCCTGAAGCCAATCAAGGCAAATGCCGACTTCAGTAAGAAAGACGCCCATAAACCCAACCCACTTATGGTACCTAAAACTGGACCGAAGGTTCTTTCCAAGTAGACATAAGAACCACCGCTCTCAGACATAGTTGAAGCCAATTCAGACTTAGAAATTGCACCAGGCAATACCACTAACGCTGATACCAGGAATGCTAGCCAAATACCTGGCCCCATTATTGCTGCGGCAAATGAAGGTAGTACAAACAACCCTGAACCTATCATTGCTGCTAATGAGATTATGATTACTCCAATAAGATTTAGCGACCGTTCTAATTGGTTTTTGACATCCGAAACAACCGATCTGATATCACCTTTGAGTAATTTGTCAGTCGTTGATTTTAGTCCCATCTTATTCACCTCACAAACGAAATACAGTACCGCTAATTTTTCTGAAAAGCCAAGAGTAGTTATTCATTGCTGAATAAAGAAGCACAAATTGTGAGAAGTTAGGGGTTCATACCTTAGCGATGACCTTCATTTCAACAGCGATAGGCGTAGGAAGGGCTCTTATTGCAAGTGTCGTCCTCGTAGGTCCAACTTTTCCAAGAGTTTCTGCCCAAACTTCGTTGTATCCGGAAAAGTCACGATCCATGTCTACCAAGAATGAGGTGACATCAATTACATTGTCCAGTGAAGAGCCTGCTTCTTCCAAAATCCTAGCGATATTGTCGACTACCGCTCTAGTCTGTGCTTTGATATCATAATTTAGCGGATTTCCAGCTTTATCTTTGATAGGCCCGCCAGGTATTGAGTTATCACCTGGTTGCCTAGGCCCAACTCCTGAAAGATAGATTAGGTCTCCTTCTCTTCTAGCATGAGGGTATGCTCCAACAGGTTTTGGGGCTTTGCTGGTATTTACTGCATTTTTACCTTCAACAGGGTCATACAATGCTGGTCCTGAATTCAAAGGACTACTCCGTGTTTCATCTTCAGATGAATCTAGAACATTTCTGTCGCCGCCATAGAAGTCGACATCATCTTCATCGTATTCTTTATCTCCAGTTCCATTTGATTCCGGGTCAAGTATCACGACTGCGGCCCCAGCGCCGTGTATTGCCTCATAGGCAAGTACTTCCCCGGTCAAATCATTTCTATTTTCATTCATAGCAGATAGCCACCACATCGGTTTGAACGCCACAACTTTCTTCACTCTAATTTGGTCATGAATAGTACGGCTCAATTGTCCGATATCTTCCAAGCGACCTTCCGACAAAAACTCCAGAATCTTTTGATTCCATTCATCATCCTTCAACGAGTGAATCCTGTCTTCATGAGGTTCAATCGGTTCTGTAAACATACGATTGGATAACGACATAACAGAAACGGCTACTGCTTTCTTACCTTGAGCCTTAATTACATCCATACAAGATTTTGCGAGAACCGTGGTTTCTGCACGGTTTGAATAGACATTAGTCGAACAAATTACAGCAGGAATTCGATTTCCAGGATTCAGTAACTCAAGTGCCACAACTGAACCAACATCAACAGGGAATCCATCGTATGCAACGGTTCTGGATTCTAATCCTCTTGAAATATTGGCTTTATTCCAAGCATGCGCAAAATCAGTATCGATTCTCAAGGAATAGTTGATACTTCCCAAATCATGGAAATCCGCATCAACCATTACCCATTCAGGGTTAGGGTCTGCTTGAATCTGATGCCCAATTACGCTTGGCCAAAGTGTTGAATAAATAATTATCAGATCAGCGTCACTCTCTTCGATTTGGCGCCTAGCCTCATCATAGGCATCTCTGATTCTTTGCCAACCCTCGTTCTTCTCAGGACAAAGAACTGGATGAGGATGAGGTGGTACAATTAGTGACTTGATAATCTCTCCAGACATTATTGCTCACCCCATGTGTGGCATGGCCATTCCATTATCGCATTACCAGTACCAATAATCGTACCATATCCGTGTAATGTAGCTGGTTCACTTGGCACTCCCATTGCTGAAAGAAGCCAGGTTAGTGCACCACCATCTGATTCTGCTATTGCTTGGTCACAAAACTCCGGCATCTCATTGATAATTTGTTGAGATTTTCCAGAGCGCATCAAATCTATCATTCGCATATCCCAAAGATGCATTGCATGGCTGGTAATGTGTTCTTTACTCATATCTTCAGGAGGGTTTGTTTCGGTGACAAAGTGGCGATGTGAAAGTGAATTGCTAGCCAGTAGTACACACTTTTTGCCACTTTCTTCAATTGCTTTAGCTGTAGAACGACCTAACTCCATCATCATTTCTTGCATTACTTCTACAGAATAGTAAGATAGACCTCTATTGGAGGAGATGGATACGATTGGTTTATCCCATTCTGGCCTGACCATATGGCAAGAAACAATTGTCCCGTAATCAACCCGGAAATCTGGATTTTCCATCATCTTAACAGACATGCCTTCTGATTTGGCCTGATCATGTATTGCTCTAGCAAGTTCTACGTCAACTGTTAGATCATAGTTGAATCTAAACAAGTTAGGGAAGACCGGGTCTACACTTTTTGATGAACATTTTTCAACACCTATGAAATGAGTTCCAACATAGGTTTGCCAATGCGGTGAAAGGACTACTATGACGTCATAATCTACATCTTTCAATGATTCACGTAGACGTTCATATCCCCATCTCAATTGCTCCCAACCCCCTTCTGAAACTGGTTCATTTTGCTCAGGATTCTCGGCATAAACCAGATGTGGTGGGTGTGGAGCTAGGCATCCTGCCACAATACTACCCTTCGCCATGAAACGACCAAGAGGTTCCGCATCTTCTATTCATCGGCGACTCTTGGCCCGTAATATGGGAGACAAGACCGACCTCAAGTATCGGCATGTCGTATGGCCAACGTTCTATTCAATTTCATTAATTTCAATCTGCGTCTTATTGATAGATGAAAATAAATATCCACCCATGATTATTTCATTAGTAGCAGCCACTATTTTCGCACCACTACTAGCCATAGTAACTAACTCTGGTGAAATTAAAGAACATATAATCGGTGTTGCATTAGTATGTATCCCGATGGCTGGTTTGTGGTTCTTTGGACCAAATTACTTCAATATTGCAATTCCATTCCTAATCTGGGTTTGGCAATGCGCATCTTGGTCGAAGCGAGACCACCCACCTATTAGATACGGAGTATGGCATGGATTTGGAATCGCTTCCACTATTCTTCCAGGTGCGATACTAATTGGCACACTGCTTTAGTAGGATTCTTCTTGATTAGGGAAATCTCCACTGCGGACATCTTCGCAATATTGCTCGACTGCACTGGTAATTTGACTCTCTAAGTCGAGATATCTTCGTAAAAATCTAGGACTGAAATCTGTAGTAATACCAAGCATGTCATGTAGAACCAAAACTTGACCGTCACAATCTTGGCCAGCACCAATTCCAATTGTAGGAATAGAGATTGCCTCACTAACTTGCTTAGCAAGGTGTGCAGGTATCTTCTCGAATACAATTGCGAAACAACCGGACTCTTCCAATAACTTTGCATCAGCGATTAATTTTGCAGCCTCTTCTTCTTCCTTAGCTCTGACCGTGTAAGTTCCAAATTTGTAAATCGATTGTGGAGTTAATCCTAAGTGGCCCATAACAGGAATACCGGCGGTCAAAATACGTTGTATGCTTTCAACAATTTCTGAGCCGCCCTCTAACTTTACAGCGTGACCACCAGATTCTTTCATTATTCTGATCGCACTCTCAAGAGCAATTGCTGAATTACCTTGATACGAACCAAATGGCATATCAACTACGATTAATGCACGGTCAACCGCTCTTTCTACACACTGTGCATGGTAAATCATGTGATCGAGGCTCATCGGGACAGTTGTATCTCTTCCAGCCATAACATTCGAAGCAGAGTCGCCAACCAGAATTACGTCGATTCCTCCCCTGTCGACTAACTTTGCAAGGCTGTAATCATATGCAGTAAGCATAGTGATTTTCTCACCTGCACGCTTCATTTCTTGAAGTGTGTGTGTTGTCACTTTGCGAGCGGTTCCATGTACTGACATGTCCTTGCCTCCATTTGTGCGGAAGAGTGTCTAGACTTCAATCTTCCATAACGCAAATATTGATTGCTTCGCTGAAGAAACCGACAGACCACATTCCACCTTCACGGCCCACACCACTATCTTTGATGCCACCGAATGGAACTCGTAAATCACGATGCAGCCATGTATTTACCCACACCATACCTGAATCGATTTGTTCTGCTATTTGCCGCCCCTTACTCTTGGACCATACACTTCCTGCAAGACCATAATTTGTGCAATTAGCCATTTCTATTGCTTCAGCATCAGTTTCGAATTTATGAATGGTAACAACTGGTCCAAAAATCTCTTCTGTGGCTGTCCGAGACGTATGAGATAAACCTGAAATTACAGTAGGTTCAATCCAAGCCCCCGGTTTATCCAGTACATTTCCTCCAGCCAAGATCTCTCCACCCTCTTCTTTAGCTAATTCGATATACGACATTACTTTATTTCGGTGTTCAACGTTAATCACAGGTCCGATTTCAAAACCGTTTAACTCTTCCAAGTATCTACTCATGAATTCATCATAGATTGAAGAATGAACAAGCACTCTAGATCCGCATAAGCAGATTTGACCTGAGTTGAGAAAGGATGCTCTTAGAACTCCGGGAACTGCGATATC
Organism: Candidatus Poseidoniaceae archaeon; assembly: GCA_045568475.1. Taxonomy (GTDB): domain Archaea; phylum Thermoplasmatota; class Poseidoniia; order Poseidoniales; family Poseidoniaceae; genus MGIIa-K1. Next base: position 9,308 of record JBJLAY010000063.1, read on the forward strand.
CAAATCTGCATCTTCCATCACTATAGTCGCATTCTTACCACCTAATTCGAGACTAAGTTTCTTGAACATTGGTGCAGCAGTAGCAGCAACTATCTTGCCAGTTGCAGTACCACCTGTGAATGATATCGCCTTGATGCCTGCATGCTCAACAATTGCCTGGCCAACCTCTGGACCATAACCGTTCACAATATTCAAAACACCATTGGGTAGTCCGATATCAGTGCATAACTTGCCTAGATAATGGGCAGTCAATGGAGTGATTTCACTCGGTTTAGCAATGATAGTATTGCCCATTAACAACGCAGGTGCTATTTTCCATGAAAGGAGGTATAGAGGTAGATTCCAGGGCGAAATTAATCCAACAACTCCGACCGGTTTTCTAAGAACATAATTAGTGGCATCTGACATTTCAAATGTTTCAGATTCGATAGAACGCCCAAAATTGGCAAAGAATCTGAAATTGTTCACTGAACGATTAGCGTCTACACCCATTGCGACGTGGTGCGGCTTTCCGGTGTCCAATGACTCGAGTCTTGCAACCTCTTCGATGTTCTGTTCTAGAATATCTGCAATTTTATCGAGCCAGTCACATCTCTCACTCATACTCAAACCACCCCAACTTGGCTGGGCTTGCGTGGCAGCTAATACTGCATCATCGACATTTTTTGTGCGAGGGATTTTTGCAACTATTGAATTATCCAGTGGAGATATATCATCAAAGCATTCTGCTGTAACGATGAATTCCCCCCCTACTAAATTCTCGACCTGAATCATAGGTCCACCTCATAGTGCCATCTATCTTGATCAGGATCCCATTCATCCCATGTTGGAATGGTCTCTAAAACGTCGTGCAGATGGTTGGGAACTATTCCTGAAACGATGAATGCTTTTTGTCTATTTAACGGATATGGATTTCGTAACTCGATTCCTAAACACCCAAGAATTGCTCTTGCAATATACCAAGTAGCTTGCGAATTCCATCCATGTGCTATCTTCACCACAACACCCAGACCCTTCGGATAATCAGGATGCTCAATTGCCATTCCAAGCAATCCATCTGCACCCTCCTTGGCAATCACTTTACCACCTCCAATTTTCAGGATTGTAGAGTCTAGTCGATTGAATCCACCCACTAAATCAGGATGTTTACACATCGCTTCCCAAATCCAATCGGAATCCTTGTCGCGGACTAACCCTGCGTAAATCTGCGCTAATTCGGCTACTGTGTTTGATACCGTTGGCAGACCACAGCCATCTTTTGCGATTCTTAGGGGACTCCAATCATTTCCTAGATATTTTCTTATTTGTTCCATGTAGGCATAGAAAACTTCGTGAGTAGGAAGAGTATAACCTGCTCTATTCCATCCTTTTGCCCTACAGCCGGCTAATATCGCTGCATGCTCACCACTACATGTGTGGTACCAACGCCTCGGACGTCTAACTTGCCTTCCAAATTGGATTAGAGGGACATCAACTGGCGTAAGCATAAGCGGCCACTCAGATTCAGATAGCAACGATTGTGCCGCAGCTACATGCTCAGTATCACCATTATGACTCGCGACAGCAATTGCTTTCTGTTCCCATGTGTGGTCTTCCAACTCTTTGGTGAATGCTTTGAGCATGAATGGTTTCATCATCGAACGACCATAGCATAGAACATTACCACCGAACGAGTGTATGACTTCATCGCCATGACTCCATGCAACGGCGCCGTGGATCGTAGTTTCAGAAACTCCATTACGACGATAATCAACAAGAGGTTCCCATTCGACATCTCTTCCAGTTGGAATCCCATCGACATCTTCCCCAAGTGGAGAGTTTGGATAAATAGCAGAACCTGGCTTACCTGGAGAAACTGCTGAGTTCTTGTCGTGTCTTAGGTCCATCTAATCACTCCAAAAGAGGTACTACTTCTTTCCACCATGCTTCCATGTTTCGAATCACACGTTCGCTGTCATGGTTGAAAAAATCAAACCAGCACATTAAGCGGTCATCCGAGTGGAATCTATTCCGTACTTGCTCTGCTACTTCACTAGCATTACCAATCAATGCATTATCCGCAGCCTTCTCAACCTTTGAGGGGTCAAGGGTGCCTTCAAGGGCCTTCCAATATTCCCCTAATGCTAAGCGTGCTTCTTCATGAGCTGCATCTGATTGTTGTTCAGGAGTTAGTCCTGGTTCTGAATTAAGGAATACGAATGTTGTGCGAGGCATATCTCTTCTTTCCCACTGCCCTCCATTTGGATGGTAAAGTTCAGACATTCTTTGATGGGTAGAATCGATTATCTCAGGAGAGGTTATTGACAGATTGAAGACCTTCACCGGCATGAACTTGTTAACAAATTCTTGAGCGTTAGGGTCGTGAGTACCTGCCACTAACTCCAACTGCCCCCTAGGCCATTCTTTAGGAACAATTGAGATTTCTTCAAAATTATATCTTCTATCAATTTCAACAGTAGCCGGTAATTCTGAACTACCCACTGCATTTTGCACCTTTTCCCAATCCTCATCACTTCTGAAGTTTTTACGTGTAAGAACGGTTTTTCTGATATCTTTGGAATGGATGGTATCGCCACGAAGTAATCGCAAAAATATCTCACTTGCCTCCATGAAAATTTGACCACGAAGTGCTGGCCATGCCGCCTCCTCAATTTCATTTCTAGGAACAATGCCATACGGCCTAGCCATGAATTCAAAGCGTCCTGCGCTGAAACCCACATGCAATTTACGATCAGGGTCCATATGCGATAGGAACTGTACTGTATTAGCAACTCTTTCCGCCTGAGCAATAGGGCCTCCACTTGCTAAGATGCTAACAACTGCTGAACCAACATCAATATTCTCAGTCCTTCTGAAAGATTCTAGAGCCAATTGACAGAAATCAGTACATAGGCCGACTTCACCTTTCCAGTGAGGAACGACAGGTTTGGAGTTTGACTGTTGGGTTTGCGTGGACAAATGTGCTTGTGCAAGCCATGCTACACCGAACCCTAAACGGTCTGCTGCTTCCAATTGAGCATAATAATTTGAGAACATTTCAGATTCACTTGGAGTGAATCCATTATGGTCAGGAGTTTGTGATATCGAGAAGAATATGTCATACTCCATGTAATCCCTCTCCCTAAGGGAGAGGGGCTCGATGTATCAACATCACTATTCAGAAGTGAGTTTTGAGATTCTTTCACTGACAGGCTCAGGTACTGGTTCACCTGCTTCCATAAATGAGGTCATTATATCGGATAATTGGACCATTGCTTCGTCAGGCTGCCCTGATATCTCGGCCAAATCAGCTAGCCCCCATTTTGCAACTAAAATACCAGACAATTCTTGTAATTCAGATGCTAATTCCAAAGATTGAATCAACAAAGTTTGCGCTTGTTCCAATTCGCCAACTGTTGCATGGGTGTGTGCAAGGTCGGCTAATGCTTCCATGCGCTCAAATTTCTCACTCTCAGGGATAATTTCAAGACGCTTTTGAAGATGCATCTGACTCTTTTCAAAATCGTCCTCATCCTTGGCTATGTGAGCCAATAATGCATGACCATAAATCATTCCTTCAATGTCATCAGCCTCTTCTCTTAAGCGCATTGAACGGTTGGCAAATGTTCCGGCATCATCACTTCCAAGTGACATTAGTGCAACATGGTGAAACACTCCTGCTGCAAGACCTGGCAATCCTTCACTTTCAGAAGCCATTCCTAAACCTATCAACTCATCCTTACTAGCACCGTTGTGCTTCAACAGTTCGAACTGACACCATCCTTGGTCTTCAGGATTAACTGACACTTTAGCCGCATGATCTAGTAGTCTTGCAACCAATGCATCACGGCCTAATTCTCTAGCCAAATCTACCAGGTGTAATGCCAAACTTGTGTTAACCGCTTCAAGGCCTTCGCCTTCAGCAAACATCTCTAGAACTTCTTCAGCCTGTGTTTGACTCATTTCTGGCACTGAATCACCTCAGATAGAACGCATTCTTCCACCGTCGACAGCAAGGGACACTCCCCTGATACCACCCGCGATTGGCATACACAAATATGCTATTGCAGCACCGGTTTCTAGTGGGTCGATAAGTCGACCAATTGGAACTTGAGACATCCAACCTGCATGAACATCTTCGACACTCTTCCCAGTTCTCTGATTAATTGAGGCTGCTAACGACCCTAGTCTATCGGTATCTGTGAACCCGGGTAGTACATTGTTGATTGTAATACAAGATGGTAATTCACTGGAAAGTGATTTCGACCATGAGGCCATAGCACCTCGTAGAGTATTGGATAAGCCGATATTTGGAATCGGTTCTCTCACGGATGTTGAAATTATGTTGACAATCCTTCCCATTCC
>JBJLAY010000064.1:0-13598 GCA_045568475.1 Candidatus Poseidoniaceae archaeon
GGCTCAAATGATGTTTGTGAATCATCATTATTTTCGACACTATCTCCTTCAACTTGCGTTAGAATCTCTTCTTGTCTACGGATTTCAACTAACATCTTTTCATCGAGTTTTGTAGCGCCAATGACATCTTGACTACCTCTAAAGAATACTTCAGTTTCAGTCCAATCTCCCTTTTCCAAACCAGAAAGAGAGTATTCAACAATCGCTTGCTCTCCTGGCTCTAGAGTTTCGATCTTCCATCCCCAGATACCCATTGCCTCTTTTCTGCCTCCTCGTTGATTTCCAACAAACTCGGCACCAGATTTTTCTGGCCAATTTACAAGCAAAGAGTAACTCCTTGCTCTTGCTGTATAATTGAATAATGTGATAGAGACATCTGTCTGCTTAGTCTCCTTGTTCCAGGTGGTTGATTCGTTACAGATTACTGCGCTCATAATTTTTGTAATTGAGCCTGCTAAATCAGGCACTGGGCGCTCTAGAATTGCCGCAGATTTTTCAGCGATAGCTGGTAGAATGTCGTTAATTAGTTCGAATTTCTCGCGAGTCTTTGCCATCTTCTTCTTTTTCTCAAGGTGCTTTCTCAGGCCGCGACCCATTTCTAACATCGCCTTACGGGTTTCTTCGAATACGAATTCGTTGTCCGACAACGCTTCCTTTGCTTCTGAAGTAAATTGCACATTTGTGCTAGCCAAGTGGACTAAGATTGCCGCCGGGCCCTTTGGAACGCCCTTCCCGCCAGCCTGCTCTAACCCGTACTGCCTCCAATCGACACTTTCTATGGCCTTGGTTAGCAAGCAGCCCCCTTGCTGATACATTAGAGGAACCCGGTTTGCAAATCTTAAGATTTCGACATGCTTGTCTGCGGCCATTCCTTCACCAAAAATCAACCCAACTTCAACTTGGAACGGGTTTCCGTGGCTTACTGAAGGCGCCCGCGTCATTGTCGCAATGAATTTTGAATCGATTGTTTTTGAAAGCCCCTTTTTGATTAACATCTCTTCGATAGGCGAAAGGCAATTTGTTGGCGGACTAATCAATTTAATCGCTTTGCCACGGATTGTCCTTTCTCCCTGGAATGCTTCCAGTAGGGCTCTAACATCGTCAGGTTTCATGGATTTAGGCTTAGTATTAGCATCTAATTCCGCAGCTTCACACAGTTCCTTTGCTGCCCTCAGCGAAACACCAGAAAAGTTCAGACGCAAGAAAGCCTTCAATTTTGAATCTGAAGTTTCTCTGCACATTCTTTGTAATTGCCCCAATTCAATTCCATGTGGGTGCGGTTTAATCGCATCGACCTTTCCTGGGAGGCGTTCTGTAACTCTTGGCCAGTGGAATTTTTCTCCATCTGGGTCAATGAATGTTATTTCTGCATGAGGATTAACGATACTCGTCATTCTGAGATACTGAAAAACAGATTGACGACCACGTTGATATTTTGCTTTCATTCTCGTAGTAACACGAACGCCATGCTCCTTCAAACTCATGTCCTCATTTTCCCAAATGATTCGAGTTTGTTCACTTTTTACCGCTTTATTTTTGCGAGTATCTAGGCCAATGTTGACACTAACCGCGGTCGGCTCTCCAGCAATCTTCGAAAGGACTCTAGTTGGTTTACCGGTAGTCAACTGAGAGTACATCACCACTCCAGTAATACCAATTCCTTGCTGCCCACGACTTTGTCTTATTGCGTGGAATCTAGAGCCGAACAAGAGTTGTCCGAAAACCTTCTCAATACTTTTCTGCGGAATTCCGGGGCCATTATCCTCTGTTTGTAACTCTAAAATATCCTTCTTAGTGTCTATTTTTGAGATCTGTACAATGATATCAGGAAGGATTCTTGCTTCTTCACAAGCATCCAATGAGTTGTCTACTGCTTCTTTAACAGCAGTGATGATGGAACGCGGCAAAGAATCGAAACCGAGGAAGTGTTTATTTTTCTCAAAAAATTCAGAAATTGCAATTTGTTTTTGGTTTCTTGCCATCTTGTCTGCAATGCCTGCCACGCGAATCACTCCGCCCACGGTCCTCCTTCGTCCTAATGACGTTGGGCCTTGAGCGACCTAACCCCAGCGCCCGAGGTTCTTGAATCATGGCGTTGAATCTTGAGTTTCCAACGCAATATGAGACAGAGTGATTTTGCGCAGGTATGCAATTATCAAAACAGTCAGAATTAACGAAGCGATAATCGCAGTCCAATATGTCCAGTCTCTACCCTGGTCCATCGCCACAGACAAGTCTGCTGCCTTGGATCCCCAGTATGCATATAGGGCCCCAGGGACAATCATTCCAGCGTTTCCCAGAAGGTAATCTCTCCATGTAACATCTGTTAATCCATATCCATAATTAAGTACAGGGTAGGGGATAACCAAACTAACCCTAGTGAGGAATACGCACCTCAGACCATCTTCACCAACAGCCCTTTTCATCGCTCGAAGAGTTGGCTTTTCACTTAATTTAGAATCTACAAAACCATACAGGTATTTCTTGGTAAGCCAGAAAGGCAGTATTGCACCAAGGCAAGCCCCGATAAATGCAATCCCCCAACCTGCCCAGAACCCAAATAGAACTCCAGAGAGGAATTTATGCAAACTCGCAGGTGCGATAAATAATGCCAGAACTACGTACAATAGTAGCCATGCTGCAATGCCAAGCAATCCATTTTCAGGAAACCAAGTTGCCTTTTCGATTAGTGGAGCTAGCAGCGTCTGAGTCAAGTATATGGTAAATGCAATGCCACCAATGACTCCAAAAACACTCAATGCGGCCATGCCTCTATTAGACACATTATCACATCTCAGAAGTCATTCTTCCATGCTGAAATATGGCCAGTAAATGCGCTAGTAGCCACAGTCAACGGACTAGCGAGGTACAACTTTCCCGGACCAGAACGACCTTGGAAATTACGGTTTATTGCAGAAACAGTAACTTGATCTGGAGTAATTGAAACACCAGGGCCTGCTCCAATACATGCTCCGCAACCAGGGTCGATTAGGTTGACTCCGACGCGCTTAAACAAATCATGCCACCCCTTTCTAACAGCCAAGTCCTTGACTTGTCCACTACCGTATTGGATAAAGAATTGGACACCTTCTTTGACCTTCAACCCCGCCTTTTCCGCAGCACTGCAAACCATTGCATAGTAAGCAACATCGTCTTCCTTTCCAGCGGTACAAGACCCTCCATATGCGATATCGATCTTGACTTCGCCAATATCTGAAATATTGGCGCCGTTAGTTGGATCTGATGGGATACCTTTGTCGGGATCTCCGGGGTGTGCTACCATCGGTACAATCTCTGAGAGGTCAATTTTGTGGACTCCTCCGTCATATCTTGCTCCTGGATCGGGCTTAACAGACATCTTTTCCATATGTTCACGACTGATGTTTTGGGCATTTTCCATCCAATCAAATAAGAGATCATCTGCTTCACAGATTCCAGTTCTCCCACTACATTCAGTCGCCATATTGCATAGCGTGGCCCTTTCATCAACAGACAAGGAGACTAACCCAGGGCCTCCAAATTCCATCGAACGATTCAAGGTTAATTCTTCACGAGCATGGTCTGCCAAAATGTATAGAATAACATCTTTGGCAGTGCAGCCACTATTTAGCGTGCCTGTTAACTCGAACCGAATCGACTCAGGAACTTTGACAAACGTAAAACCGGAATAAATCAAACTTGAATATTCAGTTGCACCTACTCCGTATGTAAGGGCGTTGGAGGCCCCACCCATGCACGTATGCGAATCAGTAGCTTGTATGAAATCCCCAACTTCTATGAATTCCTCACGTGCGACCTGATGGCAAATCCCGGGCGAAACGCCATCTGTTGCTGAATAATCTCTTACACCCGTGTGTTTCTGGAAATCTACCTGAAGGTCTCTCAAAGTTTGGACCTTGGTCATGTGAGGGACAAACTTTGGGTTATGATCTGCATACAAAAGGTGGTCCTCAAATACAGCAAATTTAGTAGGGTTTGGTAATTGATAGTCTTCACCATATTCTTCTGTCAAGAAAGTATGAACCTGCGCTGTAGTAAATTCATGGCTGTATCCTCCTTGCACCTGGGCAATAACGGGGTCATGTGGTTTCACGCACTGTTGCGGGGGCTGCCCAACTAGGTTTCTCGCAATTATTTTTTCAGCCATGGTCATTGGGCATTCAGGTGTATCTAGTGGCGGCAGAGAAATTTGTTCAGATTTTAATTTCTCAGCAAATGGAAACAACCCTCCGTTTTCGATGATTAATTTAGTAACAGGATCATACCTCGATGTGAATTCAGACAATGGAATCGAATCACCATTCTGTAATCTTTCCAACATACTGTAATCTCCCATCAATTGACCAAGGTTGATGTTATTTCTTTCATGAATCGGCGCAAATGAAGATGCAATTACTATTCTTACTCCTGCCCACCTTTCACATTGAGCAGCAGTCTCTCTAGAAGAGCCAGTCCCCTTGCGTTGTCCAGAAACAATCACTTCGAATCCCCCTTCGATAAGGGCGTTTTCATTGAATACTCTCATACCGTCCTGCATCAACCCAGCATAGGCGTTCTTAGCAATCTCAGACGGCTCATGATCGAAGCAAACCCAAGCAGGGGTCATCGCATCAGTATTGATGTCATCTAGCAAGTCTTCAGGAGATAAATCGCTCATTTTCAAGTTCAAACCGTCGTAGAGTTGGCGTCTGATTAAACCCAAATCCTTGGTAAGAAACAGTACTCTTTTTCCCGGAGAAATGCATACTTGATTAGGTGGCCAAATATCAGTCATCCCTCTCCCCTAATTCCTTTCAAGGGGCAACGAGGTATAACGGGTTCGGACTCGTAAGAAACTCATATTTTGCATCATCCCTACTTCTCATCTTGGCTTATAGTGTCCAAAAAAGCTCGATTTGCAAAACATTTGAAACAACTCGCGAGCAATATCTGCACTTCAAAATTGTAATTTGAGTCTATATTGTGAAAAGAGGGCACAGAGCGCCATTTGATGTAGAAAAGGTATTAACCATGCCGCCAATTAATTTAAATAACCCCCGTAAGAGGGTTTAGTAGTAATCGGTAAGCAAGTGCTAAGCCGGTGGATGTGAAAGAAATGGATAACAACCAACATGTAGAAGATATCGTAAAATGCAGCGATTGTGGAAGTCGCTCCTTAACCCGCGACGAGACACGCGGTGAAGTCGTATGTGATGACTGCGGTCTTGTTTTAGAAGACAACGTAATCGATCAAGGTGCAGAATGGAGAGTATTCTCTCCTGAACAAGGCGACCAGCGCGCACGAACAGGCGCACCAATGACTGTCATGCTTCACGACAAGGGATTGTCAACAGACATCGACTGGCAAAACAAAGATTATTCTGGTAAGACTATCAATTCTAGATACCGCTCTCAGTTCTATCGAATGAGAAAGTGGCAGAAGAGATCCCGTGTTTCAAATGCTACTGAAAGGAACCTGGCAATGGCACTTGCGGAATTAGACCGTATGGCAAGCCGCCTAGAGCTTCCTAAGTCGGTTAGAGAAGCGGCTGCTGTAAATTACAAGAAAGCAGTCGAGAAGAGGCTAATCAGAGGCCGTTCGATTGAAGGCGTAGCAGCAGCATCATTGTATGCGGCATGCAGACAATGTGGCGTACCTCGTACTTTAGATGAAATCGGACAGGCAAGTAGGACCGGCCGTAAAGAAATCGGTAGAACCTACAGATTCATGGTCCGCGAATTGAAGATGAAGATTATGCCAACAGGGCCGGAAGATTACATCTCAAGGTTCTGCTCCGGTCTAGGACTAGATGCTGAAGTTGAAGCAAAGGCCCACGAATTAATCAAAGCCGCTCAAGAAAAAGAATTGACAAGCGGCCGAGGACCTACTGGAATCGCAGCATCAATTATCTACATTGCAAGTGTTCTATGCGGAAAGCGAAGGACACAACGTGAGGTTGCAGAAGTTGCAGGCGTAACAGAAGTCACAATCAGAAACCGATACAAGGAACTAATTCAGAACCTAAATATTGAGTTAGATATCTGATGGCTACTCTACAAGAGTCGGCACTCTCAAGGGTGAATTAGATGAAGAGTAAGCGGAGGGTTTCTTCAAAGGTGTTGGAGGCGTTAACCGAAAGGCTAGTTCAGACTTTAGAATCGGGCGCGGACTCGTGGCCACTACCTCAACCTCCACAATCAGATCCTGACTTCCCCCCCATTCATCCAAAAGATAAGCAACAAGTAATCGAACTGGGAACCGGTCTTCTTCAAGCGGACAAAGGAATGTTTGACAGACATCTATCTATTGTCGTCGACATGATAGTTCCACACAGAATGAACTTATCCGATGATCCATTTGAGATCCACGAAAGATGGTTACTTAAGAGGCTAGACGTGCTAACAGAACGACTTTTGTTTGCTATTGCCACAGAGTGGCTTGCTCAAGCATTAGACCGCTCAAACCCCTCGCCTGACCGGTGGTGGCTATCCGTTGTAATGGTCAATGGGCTATGCGACGCATCACATGGCCAACCTGTGCATCAAGGGTACCACCTCGTTGAATCAATCGCATTAGCAGAAAGGCCAGGTACTTGGCACACCCAGCCAGATGTCTCGAGCGCAAATATGGATTGGAATCCTCATGGAATGGTGCCAAGAACAACTTCGGTTGTAGCACACGAAGCGGGTGCTGAAGCCGCAGTATGGCTTATGACACAGTTAGAAAATAGTGGAGAAGAAAGGCGTAAATTGCTAATTGAATGGTGCCGATTATTACTTGAAAGAAAGGAACTAATCGGCCCTTTAGGAATATCTCAGATACTAATCCGCAGGGCTAGTGATTCATCTGATGAAGTCTCTAGTCGCGTAGTCGTATGCCTTGCTAAATTAATTGAAGGCGACAAAGAATCTGGACTTGAATGCATCAGGGTCCTCAATTCAAGAGATGATTTGCTTACTCGTCGGGCCATGGCTGATGTATTGACAAGACTATTCAGAAGAATAACCACTGATGCGATACCATTACTCAACAGTATGTTGGAAGATGAAGACGAAAGCGTACTGGCGGCAGCTAGCGCAACCATCGGGGATTTGAGATTCCTGGACAAGGAAATGTGGGCCAACAAAATCGACGAACTCTGCGGCCACCACTCACCCACCGTTCGCCGCAATTTAGTATACACAATCAGGGACTACCTCGAAGAGTTCTCTGAAGATGAACGTGGAATTATCCCTAAACTTTGGGCTGACGGTGATGAAACAGTACTTACTCGTCTGAAGGAATTATTGATGCGTATGGACGAAGTTAATGCAGACCGGTTTGCTATTACTATCAGGTCATTGGAACATTTGGATATCAGTGGTCTATGGGCTCCAATGAAAGTCAGAGACGAGGAGAGGGCTGTCCAATGGCAACAATGGTTAGAGGGCAAGGCCGAGCAACCAACAACTCCTGAAATACCTCAGGTCCATGTCTCAGATATGACAGAAGGAGAGCTACCAGATCTTAGCGATGCCCTAGATACTTTGGATGACATGGGCTTCTTAGATTGACGCAACACTCATCAACGCGGCCCATCTTCAATAGTCATGCGCAGCGCACTATTGTTTACCACAATCCTTCTTTTCGCGATTGTTCCATTCTCAAATCCGGTTGCTGCGAGTGGTTTGGATGAGAATTCTGGAATCACAATTACTGCATCATTTGATAATTCAACTGAGATGACAACTCTAACAATTACAATGCCAGTAACTAACAATGCAACCCTTCTAGATGAATTGAAAGACACGACCTTTTCAATCTACAGAGTTTTTGCAGGCGATTGGCCAGTATTGGCAGAAACAATTGCCTCAGAAATACAATTCTGCACACAAGGCACGTCAAATTCTGAGTGCTCGGGTGGAATTTTTCAAGTAGAATATTACCCTTTATTACTAGACTCTCATACAGATTATGAATACATACTCGCATTCGATAGTGTCTACATACAGAGCAACACCTTAGAAGAAATAATTCGTCCTAATTTAGCAGTAGAAAATTTGACAGGAATGTATTCTGATGATACGACTACTCTATCTTGGGATTATCCAGAATCTATTCCAATGAATCATTCAATTATGATTTACAGCCACGCCTCTCCTGCAACTAGAGATAATTGGAATTCAATGACTAAAACAATCCTTAGCAGTAATGTTGCTGCTGGAAGCACAAGTTTTGAAATAAACCATTCTTCATATCAAGTTGAAAGAGAAATTTACTATTCTGTCACGCTACTGTATGATATGTCGGAAGACACCAGATTCATTGGAAGTAATACTCTTTCTGAACCAGTAATCGAAGACAACAAGGCTCCGGTATTTGATGGTGAATTAATGGCCACATTTGATGTTGATACAGCCAAAACAACACTTGACTGGGAGGAGGGAATAGGTGGTGACGATTTGTCAATCAATATCTATCGTTATGAGGTTGAAACAAGCCTACTTGATCCTGACACAATTATCGCAACTATCGATTCCAGGGTATCCGTATTCGAAGTTGAAGTACCGCAAGGAACACACCGCAACTCAATTTATGCAATTACATTACAAGATTCTTTTGGAAATGAATTAATGGAACTTACAGCAATGTCTCCAGTATCGGATTATGTTCTAGAAACTACAATTTCTACATCTACGGTAAGTTCGATTGTAGCAGACAGGTATGGTGACGGTACAGTAGTTGTTTCTTGGGAAGATAATACTCAAAATTCTGACGCAATAGCGAGGGTATGGCGTTCAACGTCTGGGCCAATAGATTCTCTTGACGGCTTAGAAGAATTAACTCCAACCAATGTGTCCAACGGCCAGTTCTCACATAAACCAACAAATCCTCAGGCTCAGGCTTGGTACGCAGTAACTATTGAAGCAGCTTGGGGCCCTTCGCAGCAAGCATGGCATGATGAGAGACTATTCCCTGGGGTAAATTCCATGTCTTCCCCAATAAGGGAGACAGAAGAGGTGTTTGACGAGGTTGAGTCTAATATCACCTCACAGGTGTTAACTTCAACAGGAGTGCGAGAAAATATCAGCGATAGCGATGCGCTTTTCTTGGGTCAAATGACTGAAGGTGACCTGATTATAATTAGCACTTCTTCTATCGTTTCCAACATTGCTTGTTATGATATGTCTGGCGAAGGCAGCATTATCAATTCTCAATCTGATTGGTCATTGTCATTTAGTGCAAACCAAACTGCCGAAAAATGCTACGGGCTAATTAGTGAAGGGGGCGAAGAAATTGTCTTTACTTTAACTTGGAACTATATTGAGCCAGTCGCCGATATTCAAGATGATGGCGACGATGACGATGATGACGACTATGATGATAAAAAAGGCCATAATGACGAAAGCGACAAAAAAGACGCAGGGAAAATCATTCTTGGCATAATCGTCTTAGTGTTACTGATCTATCTTTTCGCCATGATGCGATCACCAACACCTGAAATGTTGTACTTCGAGGAAGAGTAATTATTCTTCTTCAGTAGATAGCGGGCCTGCTGTAGATAGCCACACATACAGTCCATTAGTGGTAACCAATAGTCCAACTAACGACATTACCAATCCTGCAGGTTCGGGGAAAAAATCGATTCTACCTATTGCGTATGCAATACCTAGCATTACAATACCGGTAGTCATTACGACCCTTGAAGAAGATTCAGGGTCTTTCCACAAATCGAGAGTCGGGACAACACCTGCCTTCTCAAATGTAATTCTAAACCACGCTAAATAAAGCAAAACCATCCCCAGTAATCCAAAGGATCCTGAAGTGAATGTCGAATCATCCCACGGACCTTCAGGAGAAATATCAGTGAAGGTTATTCCGATTAGAATTATTCCGGTAGCGGCAAATATTCTCCACTCGGCCTTTTCCCCCATAACATAGGCCACGGGGCGCGACGCTTGAAAGCAATGGGGCCGTTAGGCATGCTATGGCAGCGGTTGAAGACGCAGTTTTGGTAGCGGGCGGCATCGGTTCAAGGATGCTACCTGCTAGCGCAGCAATCGCCAAGGAAACCCTACCATTAGTCGACATCCCTGCCTTAACACATCTAGCAAGAGAGGCTGTGGCAGCAGGAGCTAAAAGAATCCACATAATTTCCTCGCCAACTAAAGATCTTAATGGGATATTGAAAGACAACTCATGGCTAAATCACAAGCGCCCAGACCTCGATGCAGAGATACTTTCTCCATTTTGTGACGTGGAAGTACTAGTTCATGTTCAGAAAGTAGCCAATGGGTTTGGTGATGCTTTGAGTTGTGCTTTACACGCAATCAAGGGGCCATTCATGGTACTATTGGGAGACAATATTCTTCTGGACACATTTAGTCCCGGAACAGATTATATTCCATCAAACGCTTCAAGAATTTTAGTTGAAGAATATCAAAGAACAAATCGGCCATGCGTAGGTCTTGCTGCTGTTAGCGATCCTCAAAATTACGGAGTTGTATCTATGGACGGGGATTATGTGAAAGAGATAATTGAGAAACCAGAACCCGAAAACGCACCATCAAATCTTGTACTGTGCGGCAGATACATATTCACAGAAGATACATCTGAGTTACTGTCAAAATATTCATTCGAAGAATACGGGGAACTCCAATCAATAGCAATTCAACAACATTGGATGAAACACGATGGTCTGGTTGGAGTAGAATTGGCCGACTTTCAGTGGTACGATTCAGGCTCTCCCCTCCCTTGGCTAAAGGGGCAAGTCGACTATGCGCTTAGACGAGAGGATATGCGCGATGAGATTAGAGAATGGCTCGAAGAAAGACTTCAACGTTGACCTGGCTTCCAGAAAGATAGAGAAAGCGGGGCTTCGTCATTTGCAGCCCTAATTGCAAGATGGTCCGCCCTTTCATTCCATCTATGTCCGCTATGTGCTTTGACGTGCTCCCAGGACAATTCTCTAAGTTCAGAAACTTCGTTCCAAAGAGATTGAACATGGGCGACTAATTCCCGGTTTGCTTTTGCCTTCCACGCTCCTGTGGCTTGATTACCAGCATATTGAGAATCAGTTTTGATGACTATTTCGCCATCTCCACCTTCGGCGAGTGCCCATCTTAAGGCTTCAGCAAAAGCAGTAAGCTCTGCAGTATTATTCGAACCAACTTCCGCTCCAATGAAATTTTTACTTTCAAAATTGGTTATCACTCTGCCATTAAATTCGTGCATAACTTCACCATTTCCTCGACCTAAATCATTAGATCCAGTTATTATTACAACACCCCAGCCTGCTGGGGTTTCACTATCCACATTTTGATTCCCAATACAGGAGCCATCAACATAGATATGGAGCATTATAATTTCACTCGCCGATTTCAGCTTTGTAATCTACGGCTGACATCAAGCCAGTAACGGCGGACGGGTCATCTAACTTCATTCGAATAATCCAGCCTTCTCCATATGGGTCTTGATTCATTAATTCAGGAGTCTCATCAAGTGCATCATTTACCGCAGTTATTTCTCCAGCCAGTGGTGCGAAAATAGGAGATGCCGATTTAACAGATTCAACAATAGCAAACTCCTCCATCTCTCCACATGTTTGGCCAGATTCTGGCAACTCGATGTAAACAATGTCAGTTAGCGCATCCTGTGCATGGTCGGTGATTCCGATGACCACCTCGTCACCCTCAACTCTAATCCACTCGTGCTCTTTAGTATAGTATTGGCCTTCTGGAACATCGCTCATGATTCTCCCTCTAATCTACTGCAAGTGGTTAAAGGAATCAAACCTTTCTCATAACGGATTTGAACAATGTGGGCAAATTTTCCATGCAGGGTCCACATTACTACCACAACTTTTGCAAGTTAGTTGGCTATTGTCGCTAATCATAACCGAATCGTTTAGGACAGTATTTCCAACATGTCCAATCTGTACTACTGGTTGGTTTTGTTCAAGATGTTCTTGACGAATTTTACCGGCTTGTTCATACATTCCTGCTTTCTGATAAGCATTTGCAGCCGCTTCCCAATTTCTAGCAAGTTCGAGATTTTTAGCCTCGGCCATCCACATCTGCTTAGTTTTAGCAAACATGTCGGGCTGTCTTGGAGTAGGCTTTGGTTGTTGAATTACTTGTTGAACAACTGGCACATATTGGGGCTGTTGCTGAACCACAACTACCCTCTGGGTATCGTTTTTAGTACTCAATGCACTGAATGCGAAAATTAGGGAGCCGCAGCACATTATTCCTCCACATACTCCGCCGGGACTCATGTCATTACTAGGTTCATCAGAACCATCGTCACAATCCTCTTTACCATCGTTTTCAAGCTCTTCTTGAGGGTCGTAAATCACTTGTCCGTCAGCGCATAGATATCCAATTTCGCCTGAAGAGTTTTGCTTATACTCGCCGCGCTCATCGATTTCTTGGTTAATCTCTACAAGATAGAAGACAACAGCAATAATCCCTAGAACAATACATACATTCCAATATAGAGATCTCTTTTTTTTGCTTTCATCAGGAGGTAGAGTGTAATTCATTCCTCTTCCTCCAACTCTTTTGAAAGCATAGTATGTTCAAGTTTTGCCCAAGCATTACCAACATCCTCCTCTTTCTTGGAATTAGTCAATTCACCTTCGATTCTTTCAGCCATTTCAGATTTATTTTCATTAGGAAACATTGTTCCAAAGGGTCCTTCACCGCGTCCCGTTGGGCCAGAAAGGGCTAACAAGATAAGGCCAATTAGCGGAACGATGAACCCAATTTCTGGCTTTTCTATATCTAATGCTCCTGAAATTAGGGCCAATCCGCTAGCAAGAATGAGCCCGAGCCCAGTGCCAATGAGTAACCTCTGGGCGCTTTTGGCTGGGCTCATAGAAGTCCGAATCCGTAATAGGGGATGAACCCAACGCTTGCATCAATAGGTTTCACGCATTAATTTGTGAATTTTGTAAGGTAGCAAGGCACGATTAACAGGAGTTACTTCTAGTATCCTGGCATCATCTCTACGGCGAATATCCTGTAGCAATGGATGCCTACTCTTTTTGTGGAGGGCGAGAAGTGTTGGCTTATCGACCTCTAATGCGGATCTTACCACATTCACAAATCCTTCAGATTCAACAGCAAACTTTCCGATTTCGTCGATTACAATTACTTCGGAATAGTCTCTAGCATGTTCAATTGCAGGGATTGCAACACTTTCTAGTGCCTCGGTGTCAATTCCATAACCAAGTACTCTGAGGCGAGTATCGATAGACTTGTGAGCCATAACTGCTTCATCGCCCGTTGTAATATTGATGACTTTGTAACCAACTCTTTCAGAATTTTCTACAATAGGTTCAGTACGCATACCGCCTATGATGTCACTGTTTGCACCATCTCCGCCTCTCGCGTTAATTTCTCTACGCCTCTCGTCTTCAAGCATTTCCAAGACCTTTGCTAAAACAGCAGATTTTCCTGAACGGGGCAACCCAGTGATTCCGATTTTTGGATGTATTCCCATATCTTCATATCCTGTAAAATTCGAATTAACGAATTGCGCTGATTGCTTCGAGGGAGGTACTGATAATAAAGCATGGGGGGGAAAACGCCTTTTTTCTTGTTTCCGGAAACTATGAACCCTCATCCGACAAACT
>JBJLAY010000065.1:0-13540 GCA_045568475.1 Candidatus Poseidoniaceae archaeon
CACTGCAAGAATAGTGATAGAACCAAATGCATGCTGGTCTGCACCACTCCACGAAGATGGATCAAATAACTCACCATCTCCTTTGGTAGAAACATACCATACAAAGTACGCTGAAGCGCTGACCATAGCTGCAATCATTCCAATGATTATCACTTTCACATGCCGAGGAAGTGTTTTTCCTGTTGCATAGTACTCGAATAAAGCAGATCCAAAGTACTTGTTTGTAAGAGTCCACCTAAACAATCTTTCATTGGACAGAGAAAACAAGAATGCTGCTGGAACAGCCCAGGAAACAGTAGGCCAACCTGGAACCCAAATGCCAATTATTGCAAACGCAACGAATACTGAGCCCAGTCCAACATAGATTCTACTTTTGATAGGGCTACTGACAACAGCATATTTTTCGACGACCGCATCGACACTATCCAAACGGCCGTCCATGGGTGCGGGGTTAGCCCCACCATTATCAAAGATAGTATTATTCTAGCCGAAGGCATATTGCCGGGCTTGCTATCGCAGTAACATGACAGAGGAATGGATTCTCCCCAGGGAGGGGGCTCCTGGCAACCCATTGCGCCTCGGGGTTCTAATCTCGGGGTCGGGTTCAGGGATGGAAGCGCTGTTGCTTCACCAGAAATCTAAGGATTGCTTACACGTAACAAATGTTGTAATTAGTGATAGAGAGGGCGTAGCGGGATTAGAAAAAGCGCAAAAACACGAAGTGACTTCAGTTGTAGTACCACTTCCTAGTATTGAAGATAAAGACGAACGCAGGCTATTGCATGAACAAGAAGTTAACGAAGTCCTAGCTGATTATGGCATAGAAGTTGTAATTCTTTCAGGATATATGAGAATTCTATCTCCCTCATTCGTCAAACCTTGGGCAGGGCGTTTGTTGAACATCCACCCATCTTTGTTACCAGAATTCCCTGGTGCACATGCTCACAGAGACGTGATAAAAGCAGGCGTATCAAAATCAGGTTGCACTGTTCATTTTGTAGATAGTGGGATGGACACAGGCCCGATTATCGCACAAGAAGAAGTCACAGTTCTTCCTTCCGATGATGAAAATTCACTCGCTGATAAAGTGAAATCTAAGGAGCATGTATTGTATCCCGCAGTCATCGATCTTCTTGCTTCAGGAAAGGTTGAATCTCCATAAACTCCTCTGGAGTATTTGTGTTTCTTGCCTTTATCCCGCCATCACAGGCCGGAAAACCCTCAAAAATTTCGGAAATTTTTGCAGATTTAACCACCATTTTTTCCGATGTGAAATTTGCCAAAAGGGGCTGCCTAACCCCTCTATCATCAATAGGAACCCCGTCAATCCTATTGAATAAATCTGAATCTGCTAAATATGCATCACAGGGCGCTAATTGAATTCTACCTTCTATTTGTGAAACCAATTCGAAAATAGATTCTCCAAGGCTTTCAGCTAAATCGGGCATACATTCTAATTCGAATAAATCCGCTCTCTCAAGAGTCCCGCACATCACAATAATTCGTTTACAACCGGAAGACTTCATTTCTTTAGCGAGTCGATTGACATTAGAGTTCATCAAAGATTTATCTTCGCCCATGCGTGAAGACTTACCTCCGGCAAGAATTATTCCGGTATACAGAAAACCACCTCAGTGCATCGAATCTAAACCATCGAGCGACAATTCTACTTCACCTAATAGTTCGTGCACTCTAGAAAGCAAAGCCCTGCGTTCTTTGGAAGAGCGGGCTTGTGGCAACCATTCCAATAGTCGACGAATATCTTGTGCGTCTCTAGTAACAGTCCAATTCAGAACATCTTCTAACACAGGATCATCTGCAGGTAGAAACCGGTCTGCCATACCACTCCTAATGAAAGGAGCAACAAAAACTCACGCATCCAGTGAACGCTGACGGATACGTTCGAACAACTCTCCTCCCGGCGGAGCATTACGAACCATATCTACATGTTCTGGCTTCATTGCTAATGATGCTATTAGCATACAATTTTGCTTCTGAATATCGGTTGATTGCCAATTATCGAAAAATTGAGCCGAGGGGACTTCTCGCCCTGATCGCTTAATCTCTTCAGCCATTTCTAAGAATAAGTCAATTGGTATTCCTCTATTGATTAGCCGTAGCATTTTAGCCCAAGCATCGCCTTCGATGTTAGCTATCAGTAAACCAATCAATTTCACATCTTCTCTCCCACGGCGCCTCCAAAGCCTTTGAATTAAATCATCACACCTATCTTGATAGTCGGTTAACAGCCAAGATGCGATTCTCCTCATCGTCGGGTCATCAGTTCCTATGTGGAATGATAAACCACTCTTAGCCAGTAATTTGTCAGTGATTAAACGATTGACTAATACCTGTGCGCCACAATCGTATGCCCTTTTGATGAATTTAATCGATTTCCTGCCTTTAGGCAAACCTTCGTCGAATAACCGATCGAGGTCATCGGCCACAATTCCACCTCAAGCACTCTTAGTTCGAACACTATCGAACAGACTACCAACTAGGGAAACACTATCTTTGAGGGTCCCCAATAATTTGTCAACGACATTCTCATCTTCTGTTTTCTGACGAATCATGTCTCTCAAATCTGCCTCGATTCTTGCATGGTCATCATCGTCAATACTGAATAGGTCTCTTAGATGAGCCAATACTGCGAACTCATCTTTAGATAGAGAGGCATTTACAATGGCAACTTCGAAAACTCTAGTGTAAACCAATCTCTGTTCATTAGCTGAAACATCTCTGCCTGGCTCGGTTTCTCTATTTTCTCGCATGGCCGCATAAACATCGGCGGGCTCCTCTGCAGTTAGGCCCAATGAGTTAGCGAGTTTGATAATCAACCTCTTCTCTTCGCGAGTTAAAACACCATCTCGAAGCATCACTTCGGTGGTTGACCTGAACACATCAAGTGCCCCGATATTCTCGCCGCTCACATACAAGCGAATACTTTTCTTTACTTGAACCTCATTGCTGCCAATGCAAACAGGCAATTTGTCATTTTTTCAAAGATAGGGTTCAAGAAGGGGTGGCGGGTGCGAGTAACTGTTCAAATCTGATTCACGACCATAAAACGCCGCAATTTTGGCGTGTGGTCACCCTGAAAACGGGCCGGAAGGCTAACGATTAGGGAATGATAGAGGCCTAGAACAAGGAGAGATTCCAATGGGAAGAAAAAACAACGGAGGAGGTCACAAAGGCGGGTCTGGAAAGTCCAACAAAGCCATGAAATACCTCATTAAAGCAGACCTAAAGGTCAACGGAAACGTCCAGCGCAAGGACATTATTGGCGCGATCATGGGGCAGACAGAAGGTCTGCTTGGTGACGAACTAGAACTTCGCAAACTACAACGAACCGCAAGAATTGGTCACGTTGATGTTGAAGTAAAAAGTAGCGGCGGTAAAGTGAATGGAGAAATTCTAATTCCAAGCAGTATGGACAATGTAGAGACAGCAATTATTGCATCAAGTCTTGAGACAATCGATAGAATAGGGCCGTGTGCGGCTAAGATTACCGTCAAGGAAATCCAAGATGTGCGTTCAACCAAGGTTAACGCAGTCATCGACCGTGCAAAGGACCTGTTGTTGGTAATGGTAAACTCAGGAGATGCAGCAACCAAGACAGTAATCGAAGAAGTTCGAAGCGTACTAACAGTTGGTACAGCTAAGAATTTCCATGGATTGACCTGTGGGCCAAACGTGGAAACAAGCGATTCACTAATTATTGTTGAAGGAAGAAACGATGTTCGAAATCTATTGAACTTCGGAGTCAAGAATGCTATCTCATGTGATGGCGCAGGAACGATTAAGCAAGAATTGCTTGATCTTGCGGCTACTAAGGAGAATGTCATACTGGCAATAGACGGCGACCGTGGTGGAGAAATGCTATTCCGCCAATTGAATGAAACTATGAAGATAGATTTCGTTGCTCAAGCACCGGTCGGACAAGAATGGGAACTGCTTCCTCAGAAGACAGCTACCAAGTGTTTGTCTCAGAAGATGGAAACTGCAAAGTTTGCAGCAAAACTTCCTGAAGACGAACCTAGTGAAGATGCAGACGCTTGGCTTGATGAGGCAGCAGAAGAAGCTGCTGAGGCACCAGCAGAAGTTCACGAATATTTCGACCATATTGCTGACTTGAAAAAAAATAATGCAGTTTTCGTTAATGTCGACGGAACAGTTTCTGACGCAGTAGGGCCTTCCAAGTTGGCAGCGGCAGCAGAAGATGCTGATGGAGCAGTTGCAATCGTAATCAACGGTGCAGTCAGTGATAGAATACTCGACATTGCATCCGAAGCAGCGATCGAGACTGTTGTTGGAACCAAGGAAGGTAAAGGCTTCGCCGCAAGAGGCGACGTCAAAGCCTGGCTTACAGAGAAGCACGCTTGAGGCCACCGCCAAGGTGAAGTTTCATCAGCGGACAGGTGTCATCTCCCGATATGGGCGATGAACCATCATCTGCTGTTATGCCTGCGCCGACAGTTAGTATTAGCCGAAATCCAGGGGCCCAATTAGCCCTTGCGTTGACCGTTTTCGCACTAGTTTTAGCATCAAACTCAATCATCAACGAGTCTTGGTTGAACTTTAATGGCGAATCAGATGACCTTGTGGCAACGGCCGACATAGGGCTATCTCAAATTTCAGCAGAGGCTTGTGACGACCTCGTATGCGAAACCGAAACAGAAGAACTCGGCACTATATACGAAGATTGTAGAGACTCCATGGATGGCGCAAAGTCATCCGAAATCGAAGAGGTCTGTGGTGAGTGGAAAGATTACCACAATGCAGGCTTTATTGCGACGATTATGCTCATCATCAGCAGCGTAGTTCTCTTTGTTGGAACTATCATGCAAACCCGCGCAATGATGGGAAGTAGTGGAAGAAGGCCAAACTTGGTTTCCGCGACCGGCGGTATTCTAGTTGGATTTTCAGTATTGGTCTGGCTCCTAATTTTACCTGAATCAGACATTGACTACGATTGGGGACAAGGTCTCTGGATGGCTTTAGTAGCAGCATCTGCGGGACTAGTGGCAGGGTTCAGCGGCACAATTCAGTCATGGATTGACGGCCCTCCAAGAATGCGAGCACAAGGCGTAAGGTCAGGACTTGAAATGAATGAATTTGTTCTAAAAGAATCATCTTGTGGTAATCATGCATTATCCGTTCTTGCAGATTCTGATTTGATTAGAGTGGTTCGAATTGATAGAATCGGAGCATCTGCTTCAACCAACGACGTATTGGCAACTCGAAGAGACTCTTATACAGGATTCTCACACCAAAGATTGGATTGGCTTGACGATTTCAAAGGTCTTTGGTGGGTTTTGAGTGGCGCATCATTAATTTCTGTGTTTATGATTAGTTCACTATTTTTGATTCCGTTTGCAATCGGAGCTTTACTGGCAATATTACAATTAATGGATCCAGAGAGGTTCGTAGTATCTACAAATTCAGGAAATCATCCATTTTACATCAACCGTTGGCGCTCTAACCGCGAATTAACAAACCTAGCAATGGATCTCGTAGATGAAGCAATGATTGCATTGCTAAGGGGCGAAGAACTCAATACCGATGAATTGGATAGTCGTGCAGACTTAATCGCTGAGAGATTTAGTGCAGAACAAGAAGCTAAGCAAGCACAAGAGCAAGCCGCTGCCGCAGAGAAAGAAGCCTTTATTGAAGCGGCAAACGCAACCCCACCTGCTCCCGAACAAGTGATTACAACTGCAGAAGCAACTCCAAACGCTCAGGAAATGCCAGTTGAGGAAACATCTGCTGAAGAGAAGCCAGAAGAGCAAGTAGCTGAAGCACCTGTAGTCGAAGAAGCGAGCGAAGAAGTTCCAAAACCACAACAACCGGAACAAGCTCCTGCAGCGCCAGAAGGGGCCCCTACTGTTCCTGAACCCGAACCCGCTAAGCCTCCAGCAACTATTCCGGAACCTCCCGCTCCGCCGCAAGTAGCCACAATCCCTCCTCCGCCACCCCTGCCTGCAGCAGCAATTCCTGCCCCGCCTGCTCCTAGTCCTGCGATAATGCCGCCGCCGCCAAGTATGGGTGGAATGCCAACACCTCCGGGTATGGGCGGAATGCCACCTCCTCCTGGCATGGGTGGAATGCCAGCACCTCCTGGCATGGGCGGAATGCCACCACCTCCTGGAATGAGCGGGATGCCATCCCCTCCTCCGCCAATGGGTGCGGCGATTTTACCTCCGTCAATGAATCAGAACCTAGTGGCAGCATCTCCGCCGCCAATAGTGGTGCAAGCAGCTCCTAGAGAAGACAACCTTTCCGACGATGAGAAGGATGACCTTCTTGGCGATCTAGGGGCCTGATTAGCGAACGCCGCCAGCATTTGTTAAACAAATTCGGCGATGTAGGACCTTGACTTCATTGGATAACCCCTCGATATCATCCAATGCTGGCAAGTCATAGTCGTCAGCATCTAGTGGAATCGGTGTGCCCGGGCCAGGAATTCTTTCTAACGCAACACCAAGGTTTGCAGCATCTTCGAGCAACATGCCTTTCGATCCATTGTGGCGAGCCTCAAGTCTAGTCCTAGTCCATTTTGATAGAACGCTAGCAAGTTCGGATAATGTTTTGACTAACTTGAAACGAACCTCATCACCGCCATCTTCTTTCGGCATTAAGCGTAATGAAAGCCTCAACAATCGATCCAATCGCATGTCTCTAGGCTCTATGCCAACATGTGATGCAATTTTCCTCCTAATGGCCAAAACGTCCCCATTGTCATGCAACAAGTCAGCATCAGCCTCCAATCCTAGTGAGCGTAACAACTCCTCGAACACAGATATGTCAACAGCATCTTCATCAACAGATGCCTCAATTATCTTCTCTTCAATTTCCGTAGCCTGAATTTCTACTCCCGCCTCTTCTTCTATGATTTCTACTACTACATCCTCAGAATCAAGCTCTTCCAATTCTTCCTTTGGTTCAACCGCTTCCGCCAAAACCTCTTCCTGTTTCTCCGAGATTACAGGCTCAATAGTAGAATCCTCACTTGGAATATCTTCTTCAATTTCTTCTGGAGAATCAACATCACTACCTTTGACGGTAATGGTTTCTTCTGGTAACGCTTCAACTTCTTCCTCAATACTAGATTCCATCTCCTCGAGAATGGCTTCCATCGCATCATCTACGGTGTTCTGTTGTACCGGAACTAATACCGGACGAGTTCGTTTATGTGGCCTCCATGGAATGAAGACAAAATCACCGTCGACCACTTTCTTTTGAGCCAAATCCATCATCAATTGAGGTATGCTTGATGCCAAAGCATCAAGCCTGTCGGGCCTTGACAATTCCATATTAATTGCAACAGATAATTCAGGGTCTCTAGTCCAATCTAAACCGGAAACGCGCCTCGATAGTTGTTCGTGTCTGCTTACGGCATTCCGTATTGAATTGATCCTCATTGCTAATGACATCGGGTTTGTTCTGAGAAGATCTTGGAGAGATTCAACATCAAAACCATCTTCATACCACCTCGTAATTTCTTTCTCTAAACTTTGTTCTAGTCTTCCAACCGGAATTCCAGATGTGTGTTTGTTCAGCCTAGTATCAGAAATTAATCGCTCAAACTCAGATAATGATAGAGGCGAGGTCGCCACGTCTTCAGCAAGCCCTTTTCGAACCAACTCCATCCATTCAGATTCAAGCATCGACCTATGTCTGGCACCTCTTCTGGCCCGCGAATCAATGAATAATTCCATTTCTTCTAGAAGACTGGTATCTAGATCAAATTCTCTTAATATTGCAATCCTTCGAAGAATTTCTTCTTCACCATCAATAGAAGAATCTAGGGCTAGCAACGATTCAATCAAAACCGAAGCAGCACTATACAACCCCTCTTCTCTTTTAATCCAAGCAACTGCACTCCGGGGCTCTTCAGTAACTCTAGACCGCCATACGTCCATCGCAAAACCTCTATCTTCCCAGGAACCGATTATTTGCATCCCTTCTAACTCGAGCTCTCGCCATTTTTGATCCAAAGAGTCAACTAAATCGATGAATTCCTCGGTTAGGTTAAGGTTACCTGCCAGGCTAGATTTCTCACATTTGTCTGGCCAAAGCGTTGCGAAATCTTTCCAACGCTCTAATGCACGTAAATGGATTTCAACAGCGCTTTCAATTTCAGGAAGTTCAGATTCCCAGTCAAGCAAATCTTGCGGTAGAACTTCTCCTCCGTCTGGAAACTTAATTCCTCTAATTTTCCATTCCTCAATCATATTAGTTATTGAATCCAATCGCCCAGACAAATTGTCCACTATTGCGTTAACTTCTGAAGTAATGTCGTCTCCTTTTTTCGATAGTAAACGATCCGCTAATTCGTTGTCAAATGGACGTATGTCCTTTTCGATTCTTAAGCGATTATTACGTGCCTTATCCGCTCTAGATTGAAGAGAAGTAAGGTGGTCAAGAGCGTCGCTAATTTTCATTTTCCTGGCATCAGATGCATCAATTCCTTCTGTATTCAACAGTTCGATAATTTCGTCTACAACATCTCTTCTTCTAACCTCATCAGCTTCAATTTCATCTAACATTGAACTGATTAGATGTTCACTACTAACGTCATCGAACAATATCATCAACGGCTGACAAGCCGAGAAAGAAGAAGGATCGAGTGCATTCAATCGTTTTACAATCGCACTAAGGTTTGACCTCCTGCCCCTTTCTGACCAACGCTCTTCAGCACGGCTGACATAAGGTTCCCACGGCCGGTTGATACTAGCATCCTCGTTCCATTTTTCTAAAAGAAAATCAGTGTTTGCAACATCTTCTAATTGATTTAGCCATCTTGTTTTTTTATCGCGTGGCATTGAGGAATCAATCACTCTTCTTCTAAGTAAACGATTACGGGAAACCTTCGCTTCAAAATCAATTAACATCTCACTCGCTTGAGCAGGATTGGCACGTAACGAATTGTGAAATGATTCGACATCGAAACCTTCGTGGGACCACGCCTCAAGGCGTTCATTCCACCACTGAGTCTCGACCATTTGCTCTACCCCGCGAACCTACTGGGCAGTGTAGGCGTTTGAACTTACCTTAATCGAGGGACATAGACTCCGCTTTCGGCCAATAGCAGAAGGTCGCGGAAACGCTCTCTCGCGAGCGAGTCGCGTAGGAGAGCATATAGTCTCAAGAAAATGGCTGGCCTTTGATGGACCCGATCACCGTCTCGATGGGACTCGGTTTGTTTGCAGCAGGAGGGGGTTTGGGCTGGTGGCTCACAAAAACTCACGAATCGCTGGACGGACTGGGCGATGGCATGATCCTCCTGCAGGAAGCGCAGGCGTCCGCCGCTGCCATGACTGGCAAGAGGTTGGATGGATTAGAAACAAGAATTCAGCAATTAGTTGCTGGACTTGATGGCGTTAGAGCCGCCCATCCTGAATTAGATGGAACCATTCTAGCATTCGAAGCTCTTCAGGGCCAAGGTGAAGCAATTGCAGCCCTTGAGACATTAGTTGCAGGAATCCCGCTTGATGCAGATCATGAAACTTCACCACTACTCGCACCCGGACCTGCTAGGCTTGCCGTATCGCTTCTGGAAGCGATTGATGAAATGGAATATCTCACTGCTCCAGATTCTCGCAGAATTGCACTAATCGCACTAGAAAGCGGACGAATATCTCGAGCCAGAGATTTACTGTTACAGTCTCATGCTTCGGTTCCTGGCGATGATACAACACTGAGGGTTCTCGAGCATACTGCAATACTATCTGGCGATCTTTATGATCGCCGCCGATGGCTTGATGAGCGCCTATCTCTAAACCCAGACAACCCTGAATTATTGCGAGCACATGCCCATTTGCTTGCTACTATGGGAGATGAAGATGCACACAAGGACATCATGAGATTGGAAGCCTTAGGTCTCGATACTCCTGCGGATCGTTCTCTATTATCTGGTCTACGCCAGCGTGCTGGCGCACGCTCAGAAGCTCTAGAAGCAATAGAAAGCGCATTGGAAGAAGACCCTACACGTTCTGATGACTGGTGTGCAAGAGGAGAAATTCTATTCACACTTGAAGAGAAAGGCAAGGCGCTAGAAAGCGTCGACAGATGCCTAGAGATTGACCGACAAAACGGAATGGCTTGGGCCATTCGTGCTAAGGTTCTATCAGAAAGTCACGGCCGTTCCTCGGAAGCGCTCAAAGCAGCCATTCACGCAGTTGCCCTGGATGCAGGCGGTACTGAATTGATTATGTTGAAGTCCGATTTATTGGAAGCAAGTGGAGAGTTAGTCAAATCTGATGAATCCCTTGCAAAGAGTCTTGCAAAACATTCTAACGATGGACATCTAAGAGCCGCAATAGCAAGTCGTCGATTGTTACAAGGAAGACACACAGAAGCATGGGATGTTCTGAATTCCGCTCCTGAAGGAGTAATCCACCCTGACCTTCACGTGGTTGAAGGAAGAATGCACCTTGCTAACGCAGACCGCCTTCGTGATGGAACCGGAGACACAGATCAGAACCTACTCGTAGATGCAGCAGAATCTTTCGAAGCAGCATTAGAGATGGATAGAGAATCTGGAATTGCTTGGCTCGGACTTGCAAGAGTTCAGCGGCTGTTAGGAAAGAGTGTAGAAGCAGTAGAGACTCTTACTCGTGCTCGTAGACTCTTGCCTGATGAGGACCCTAGTGCCGCAGCAGAGTCGGCATTATTGTGCCTGGACAAGGGGGACTTGGAAGGCGCAACCCAGCACATTGACGCAGCATCAATTCGTGGTGAAGGGGCAATTGTTTCCTATGTTCGTGGAAACATTGCAGCAAATCAAGGGCACCTCAAAGCAGCCCAATCCCACTTTGATGAAGCCATCAATATCGACCCTACGCACGTGCGTGCACGCCTGAATAGGGCTAGCATACACATGGCAAGCAATAATGCACAAGGGGCTTTAGACGATGCAAACGTCTTGTTAGAATTAGCACCAGGACTTGCACTAGCAAAGTTACGCCGTGCAGAAGCCAATATGATGCTAGCAAATTGGGATGACGCAAAAACAGATCTTGAACAAATTGTCGAGGATGCTCCTCATCACCACCATGCGCTAACACAACTTGCAGCATGTTACATCTCGATGGAAAGGCCGGAAAAGGCCGAAGCACCGCTTAACGAAGCCCTTCGCCTAGCGCCAGACCATACTGATGCTTGGCACCAGAGAGGCCTCCTCTATCTTGACTGGGGCCGAGAAGATGCTGCCATGAACGACTTCGAAGCAGCAGTCCGATGTGACGGCAACCATCTCGATGCAAGATTGCACATTGCAGCAATTCACCACGAAGCCGGAAGGTTCGTAGAAGCTTCAGGCGCTTGGAAAGGCGTTCTTGCAATAGAGCCGGACCACGCAGTAGCTCGTCGAAGACGAGAAGAATGCGACATGGCTCTAGCCACAATGTGATATGCGATAACCAACACGCATCCTCATGGGATACGAACCAGGCGATGTAGTAACAGGCTTCAGTTTAGCCAATGCAAATGGCGAAGGCGAAGTAACACTTGATGAAATAATGACAGAAGTTGGAGCAGTTGTGCTGTTCGAATGCAATCACTGTCCGTATGTAGTTGGAAGTATCAACAGAATCAACAGGGCTGCTGCAAAGGCAGCAGAACTTGGAATGGGGTTTGTTGGAATCAATTCTAATGACGCGAGCGTATATGCAGAAGACTCGTTTGAGAATATGCAAAAGCGTGCTGACAAAGGCATGCCTTATCCTTACTTGTATGATGAAACTCAAGAGGTTGCACTTGCTTGGGGCGCTAAGAGGACTCCAGAGTTCTACCTTCTAAACGGTGAAGGAGAGGTTGTTTATCGCGGACGCCTAGACAACTCCCCCCGTAATGCAATGGAAGCTACAACACGAGATTTGGCAGACGCAATGGATTCACTTTCAATGGGAGATATGCCACCAGTAAACCGCACAGAATCAATAGGCTGTAGCGTGAAGTGGAAACTATGAGCGGTTGTAAACGTCAGTGTGACTGGGACGACAACCAAGTCTGCAGATCTTGTGGAATTGACTACGCGCCACCCAAACCACTGAGGCCATTTCATCTGGCATTTCCTGTTGATGATTTAGAAGCGGCCAAGAAATTCTATGTCGAAGTTTTAGGTTGCACGCCAGGCAGAGAGAAAGAAGAATCCTGTGTTTTCAAATTCTACGGACACCAAATCGTGGCCCATAGAGTTCCAAAAATGCCAGAACTTTCAACAAACCCCGTAGATGGAAAGAAAGTTCCTGCGATGCACTTTGGACTAGTTATGGAATGGGATGATTGGCACCAACTACGAGCTCGCTTTGAATCTCAAGGCGTTGAAATTGTAATTGGGCCTTACACGAGATACGAAGACAAGCCGGGCTCACAGGCTACGATGTTCATCAAAGATCCATGCGGCAATCACCTAGAGTTCAAATCGTTCCAGGACGACTTTGCAATCTTTGATGCTGAATGGTAAACTAAAGGGTAGCGACTGTATCGGCCTACTGAATACCCATTGTATTACATAAAAAATACAGAGGGTTTTCGGATAACCCCTTACAAGACATCCGAAACGATTAGTTCATAGTTGCAATCGGAGAATCGTGACGAGAAGATACCCTCATCCTAGAGCATTGACAAAATCGGAATTTGACAATGGAATCTGGCTGGATTTTGAAGGAGTTAGAAATTCACCTCCAGCGTTTGCAGGTATCGTGATTGATGGGGAATTTGAATTTTACATAATCGATTCACATTTAGAGAAACTAGAACCTGTAGTCAAAGACATCCAGTTTATGGAGCGAAAACAATTTCTAAAGTGGCTAACTGAAATCTCGATCAATCAGAATCGTCCAATTATTGGATATGGCCCACATGAATATGATATGATATTACGCGAAGACTCCAACTATGCTGAAGTTTTGAACAAAATGTATCGGAATGCGAATAAAATTGCAAGAAAACACTTCAAAGAAAACCACCAAGATGGATTGAAGGATTATCTAAAAAATCCTATGTTCGAGTATTCTTATCCCGATGAATTTTCCGAATTCAGTGTCACACAAACCATCACAAGTCTATGGTCCCAATCTAGCAAAGTAGATTCATTTCAAGACCTTGTAAAAAGAAAGCGTACTTCCCTACGTAAAAAATTGCGAAAACTTAGGCGATACAATGAACATGATTGCAGAGGGATGCAACATCTGATGAGAATTGTAGTTGATTGAAAATAGCCTAGACCCCTTTCAATACCCACGCGTGAGATGCTTGTCGTTTGGGTAGGCAGTGTACTGGGGGACTGAACACCCATTGTACTCCTCCATAAGGTCTTGAGGGGTTTGTCAGAACCCTTGCGATTTCATGGAAATGATATGTCGGTTGTCTGTATCAACCCACAAGAGACGGTGTGAATTTTCTAGAAAATAAGATTCAGTCATCAAGGATGATGTTCTCATTGTTCAAAGCATGATGCCAAAGTCCACCAAGCCGTACCAAATTGTAGGCCGAACGTTCGACCCGACTGACGATGTTGACCACTTCCAAGCGT